>JAVROG010000261.1:0-2512 GCA_032162865.1 Mycobacterium sp.
CTTTCATCGAGATGTGTGTTCCGTTGGCGCTGTTCTTCGCTCCCGTCGGCTGGCCGCTCAAGGTGGCCGCGATCGTCATGGTGGTATTCCACTTCGGCATCCTGTCGGCCATCCCGATGGGCGTACCGCTGGAGTGGAACGTGTTCATGATTTTCGGCGTGCTGGCACTGTTCGTCGGCCACGCCAACATCAGGCTCAGTGACGTGAAAAATCCTGTGCCGGTAGCGATTCTGTTCGCAATTATCGCGGGCACGGTGATTGGGGGAAACATGTTCCCGCGCAAGATTTCGTTCCTGCCCGGCATGCGGTACTACGCCGGAAACTGGGACACCACCCTGTGGTGCATCAAGCCGTCGGCCAGCGACAAGATAGCCAGGGGCATCGTGGCGATCGCGAGCATGCCGCAAGCCCAGCTCGAGCGGTTCTATGGCAGTCCCGAGGCGGCCCAGATCCCGCTCTACATGGGATATGCGTTCCGCGGCTTCAACACTCACGGTCGCGCACTGTTCACCCTGGCGCACCGCGCGATGGCGGGCCACGACGAGGACGAGTACGTCATCACCGACGGGGAACGGATTTGCAGCACCGCCATCGGGTGGAACTTCGGTGACGGCCACATGCACAACGAACAACTGATTCAGGCGATGCAGCGGCGCTGTCAGTTCGAACCCGGCGAGGTGCGGGTCGTCCTGCTGGATGCGCAGCCGATCCATAGGCAGACGCAGCAGTATCGGTTAGTCGACGCGGCGACAGGAGAATTCGAACACGGCTACGTGCGGGTGGCCGACATGGTCACCCGGCAGCCCTGGGCCGACGATGTGCCGGTCCAGGTGCTGTCCGAGTAAAAGCTACGCGCCGGCCCGGGCCTCCTGCGCCGCGGCGACCATATTCTTCAACGACTTGGTCACCTCATCGACGTTCCGGGTCTTCAGGCCGCAGTCGGGATTGACCCAAAGACGCTCAGCCGGAACGGCTTTCAGTGCGGCCCGGAGCGACTCGGCCATTTCCTTAGTGCTCGGCACCCGTGGCGAGTGGATGTCGTAGACACCCGGGCCCACGCTGTTGGAGAAGCCGATCGCGTTCAGATCGTCCAACACCTCCATGTGCGAACGCGCCGCCTCGATGGACGTCACATCGGCGTCCAGGTCCGCGATCGCACCGATCACCTCGCCGAACTCCGAGTAGCACAGGTGCGTGTGGATCTGGGTCGAGTCAGCAACGCCGGAGGTGGCCAACCGGAAAGACCCTACGGCCCACGACAAGTAATCGTCCTGGTCGGCGCGGCGCAGCGGGAGTAGCTCCCGTAGTGCGGGCTCGTCGACCTGGATGATCGCGATGCCGGCGGCCTGCAGATCCACCGTCTCGTCGCGAATGGCCAGTGCGACCTGGTTGGCGGTGTCGGCCAGCGGCTGGTCGTCACGGACGAACGACCACGCCAGGATCGTCACCGGCCCGGTCAGCATGCCCTTGACCGGCTTGTCGGTCAGCGACTGCGCGTAGGTGGCCCAAGCCACCGTCATGGGCTGCGTCCGGGAGACATCGCCGAACAGGATCGGTGGACGTACGCATCGACTGCCGTAGGACTGCACCCAGCCGTTGTGGGTGGCGAAGAAGCCCTCAAGCTGCTCGGCGAAGTACTGCACCATGTCGTTGCGCTCGGGCTCACCGTGCACCAGAACGTCGATCCCGAGTTCCTCCTGCAACTTGATGACGTCGGCGATCTCCTGCTTCATGCGGCGCTCGTACTCGGCCTGGTCGATCTCGCCCGAGCGCAGTGCAGCCCGCGCGACGCGGATTGCCGAGGTCTGCGGGTAGGACCCGATCGTCGTGGTCGGCAGAACCGGCAGGTTCAGGCGCGCCTCCTGGCTGGCGCGACGATCCGCAGCGTCACCGCGGTGGGTACCGGACTTGACGATGGAACTGATGCGCGCGCGGACCTGATCGTTGTGCAGACGGGGATCTTTCTTGCGGGATGCCACGGCGGCGTTGGAGGCCGCGATCTCGTCGGCGACAGCCTCGCGTCCTTCGCGTAGTGCGCGCGAAAGAACCACGACTTCGGCGACCTTTTCGGTGCCGAACGCCAGCCAGCTGCGCAGGTTGTCGTCGAGGTCCGTTTCTGGTTCCAACGAGTACGGGACATGCATCGTCGAGCACGATGTCGACACGGCGACGGCGCCGGCCGGACCGAGCAGGGTGGCCAGCTTGCTCAGCGCCGACTCCAGGTCGGTTCGCCAAATGTTGCGGCCGTCGACGACGCCGGCCACCAACGTCTTGCTGGCCAGCTCGGTAACCGCGGCCACGGCGGTGTCGGCGCCGTAGACCAGGTCGACGCCGATCGCCTCGACAGGCGTGCGTGCCAAGCCCGCCAACGAAGCGCCGGGGTCACCGAAGTAGGTGGCGACGTAAATTGCCGGACGGTTGGCCACTGCGCCCAGCGCGTTGTATACGGCCTCGGCCAGCGCGGGAGCGTCGGGGGAGATATCAGTAACCAGCGCGGGCTCGTCGAATTGCA
>JAVROG010000262.1:0-3802 GCA_032162865.1 Mycobacterium sp.
GCGCCAGATCGCCATGTACCTCTGCCGCGAACTCACCGACCTGTCGCTACCCAAGATCGGCCAGGCATTCGCCCGCGACCACACCACGGTCATGTACGCGCAACGAAAGATCTTGTCCGAGATGGCCGAGCGACGTGAGATCTTCGATCACGTCAAAGAGCTCACCACTCGCATCCGTCAGCGCTCCAAGCGCTGATTCAGGCCCGCGCGCACTGAACTTTTTTCAAAAACTTCTCGCACGTCTGTAACTCCAGCCACACGAAAACGATGTGGGCAGCATTGTGTACAAACGTGCCAAACAACCGTGCAGCGATCGCCCTTGAAGTGCACACCGCTCACCCATCCCCAGCGGCCCAACATCGGCTGCACAGTTATCAACCCTGTCATCCACAAGCCGATCGCGGCGCTAGCTGCACCTAGACCGACCGGTCCCCAGACTGCACAGGACCTAATACTGGTACTGAGATCTCTCCATTGATTCTTCTTTGAAAAACAGCCTTGGGGACGCCGCGTTTCACAGCACCGACGAAGCTCTCGTCCACTCGGCTTGTCGGCCTTTGCGATTAGCTTTCAAGATGGCCGCAGAAGCTCTACGGTTGTGATTCCACTCCCGTTGTGGACGTCGTGGCGGATGACTTGCCATCGGCGTTCGTTGCGGGCCCCGCTCGCGGGGCGGACGGCTAGCTGCTGGATTCGAATTTTTGGTAGGTGAAGGGACGCTATGGACGTGGCGACGACAAGTGCTGGCCTCACCGACCTGAAGTTTCGCCTGGTCCGAGAATCTTTCGCTGACGCGGTGTCGTGGGTTGCGAAGAATCTGCCGAGCCGGCCCGCGGTGCCCGTTCTGTCCGGCGTGCTGTTGACCGGGACGGATGAGGGCCTGACAATCTCGGGGTTCGACTACGAGGTTTCGGCCGAGGCGCAGGTTGCGGCCGAAATCGCTTCTCCGGGAAGCGTTTTGGTATCGGGGAGGCTGTTATCCGATATTACCCGGGCATTGCCGGACAAGCCGATCGACTTTTACGTCGATGGGAATCGGGTCGCTTTGACCTGCGGAAGTGCCAAGTTTTCGTTGCCGACGATGGCGGTCGAGGATTATCCGACGCTGCCGACGCTGCCGGAAGAAACCGGGACCTTGCCGTCGGATTTGTTCGCCGAGGCGATCAGCCAAGTCGCGATTGCCGCCGGGCGCGATGACACGCTGCCGATGTTGACCGGCATCCGGGTCGAGATTTCGGGTGAGACGGTCGTTTTGGCCGCTACCGATCGGTTCCGCCTGGCAGTTCGTGAGCTGACCTGGTCGGCGTTGTCGCCCGAGATCGAAGCGGCAGTGTTGGTGCCGGCCAAGACCCTCGCTGAGGCCGCGAAAACGGGCACGGACGGTTCTGATGTCCGGTTGTCGTTGGGCGCCGGCACCGGAGTCGGAAAAGAGGGGCTCCTCGGTATCAGCGGGAACGGCAAGCGCAGCACCACGCGATTACTGGACGCGGAGTTCCCGAAGTTTCGTCAGTTGTTGCCTGCCGAACACACCGCGGTGGCGACCATCAACGTGGCTGAGTTGACCGAAGCCATCAAGCTGGTTGCGTTGGTGGCGGACCGGGGAGCGCAGGTGCGCATGGAATTCGCCGAAGGCATGTTGCGTCTTTCCGCAGGCGCCGACGATGTCGGCCGGGCCGAAGAAGAACTTGCCATTGATTTCGCCGGCGAGCCGTTGACCATCGCCTTCAACCCGACCTATCTGACCGACGGGCTCGGATCGGTGCATGCCGATCGGGTGTCATTCGGCTTCACCACCCCGGGCAAGCCGGCGTTGCTACGCCCGGCGTTCGACGACGCGAGCCATCCGACGGGAGCTGGCCCGTTTGCCGCGTTGCCCACGGACTACGTCTACCTGCTGATGCCAGTTCGGTTGCCTGGGTAGGTGTACGTCCGGCATTTGGGGCTACGTGATTTCCGGTCCTGGGCACACGCCGACCTTGAGCTGGAACCGGGCCGGACGGTGTTCGTCGGTCCGAATGGATTCGGGAAAACCAATCTGGTTGAAGCACTGTGGTATTCGACCACTCTGGGTTCACACCGGGTAGGCACCGATGCGCCATTGATCCGTACAGGCAGCACTCGGGCGGTGATTTCGACGATCGTCGTGAACGAAGGCAGGGAATGCGCGATCGATTTGGAGATTGCCGCAGGACGTGCGAACAAGGCCCGGTTGAACCGCTCGCCGGCACGCAGTACGCGCGAGGTGGTCGGGGTATTACGGTCGGTGCTGTTTGCTCCGGAGGACCTGGCCCTGGTTCGCGGGGATCCGGCAGACCGGCGCCGCTATCTCGACGATTTGGCGACCGTGCGCCGGCCGGTGGTCGCCGCGCTGCGCGCGGATTACGACAAGGTGTTGCGGCAGCGCACCGCGCTGTTGAAGTCGGCGGCCGGGTCACGGCACCGAGGTGATCAAGGCGCGTTGGAGACCCTGGATGTGTGGGATAGCCGATTGGCCCAGCACGGTGCCGAATTGATGGCCGCCCGTATCGATTTGGTGAACCAGTTGGCGCCGGAGGTGGAGAAGGCTTACCAACTGCTGGCGCCTGGGTCGCGGCCCGCGGCGATCAATTACCGAACGAGCATCGACGGTTTGGCTACCGAGGGCACAGGAGACGTCGCGGGCAGTGACCGGGAATTTCTGGAAGCCGCACTGCTGGCGGGGTTGGCGGCCCGCCGCGGCGCCGAATTGGAACGCGGGGTGTGTTTGGTGGGCCCGCACCGCGACGACTTGGAGCTGCGACTCGGCGATCAACCAGCCAAAGGCTTTGCCAGCCATGGGGAATCGTGGTCTTTTGCGATCGCACTGCGGCTAGCCGCCTATGAGTTGCTCCGGGCCGACGGCAGCGACCCGGTGTTGTTACTTGACGACGTGTTCGCCGAACTCGACGCGTCGCGCCGCCGGGCCCTGGCTGCCGTGGCGGAGTCGGCGGAACAGGTGTTGGTGACCGCGGCGGTGCTGGAAGATATCCCGTCGGGCTGGGACGCTAGGCGGGTGCACATCGACTTGCAAGACGATGACTCCGGCCGGGTATCGGTGGTGCAATCATGACCGGCACCGACCAGGCGCCAGACGCCGGTAGCTCCGAACAACCAAGCGGGCTCAGCGGTATGGACTTGGTGCGGCGCACTCTCGAGGAGGCCCGCGCGGCGGCACGAGCGCAGGGCAAGGACGCCGGGCGCGGGCGCGGAAGTAGTCCCGTTCCGCGTCGTGTTGCCGGGCGGCGGCGAAGCTGGTCGGGTCCGGGACCCGACATTCGCGATCCGCAACCGATGGGAAGGCTCGTACGCGACCTTGCGAAAAAGCGCGGCTGGTCGGGACGCGTCGCCGAAGGCACGGTGCTCGGTCATTGGACGTCGGTGGTGGGCCACCAGATCGCCGACCACGCCACTCCAACCGCCCTCAATGAGGGGGTGCTCAGTGTGACGGCCGAATCTACCGCCTGGGCCACCCAGTTGCGGATGGTCCAGGCGCAGTTGTTGGCCAAGATCGCCGCGGCGGTCGGCAACGGCGTGGTGACATCGTTGAAAATCACCGGGCCGTCCGCCCCTTCCTGGCGGAAGGGGCCCCGACACGTCTCCGGCCGAGGGCCTCGCGACACGTACGGCTGAGACAATTGAGGGGTTGGCCAAAGCCGGCGACACGCCGTACACATAGCGTATAGAATCGCCCGCTCAGATCCGCGAGAACGAAACAAACCCCCGCAACGCACCTCCGGACGCGCCGTTAATAAAGAAATTGAGCACACGGCGCGTCCAGATAGGT
>JAVROG010000263.1:0-35223 GCA_032162865.1 Mycobacterium sp.
CCAATTGCGCCGCTGGCTACTTGCGGCGGACGGTGCGCTGGACGTTGCGCATCTTGCCGGAGTTCGGGAGCGGCCCTTTGGGCATCATGCTCGCACCGGCGCGGGTCCCCAGCGCGGCGAGCCGCGACTCCAGCGCGTCCATCTTCTTGACGGTGATGTTGGCCGGAAGACGGCTCAGGTGGCGCTCCAACTTGGCCAGCGCAACCTCGCCCTCGCCGTTGCCCACGATGACGTCGTAGATCGGCACGTCTCCGACAATCCGCGCGGTGCGCTTCTTTTCCTGGGCCAGCAGCGGTTTGACCCGGACCACCGAACCCTCGCCGACGAAGATGACGCCGGGCCGGCCGATCACCCGATGCACCGCGTCGAAGTGCCCGGTCGCGGCCACGCCGGGAGTCACCCGCCAGTTGCCGCGCAGGTTATCCAGCACCCACGCCGCAGCGCCGGTCTGGCCTTCGGCCTGCCGGTAGACACTGCGCTGAGCACGCCGGCCGAAGATGATGAACGCCACCAGCGCGCCGAGTATCAGGCCTGCCAGCGGCATGATGATCATGGTCAGCCCGCCGGCAAAGATACCGACCCCCGCCGAGACACCCGCGATCAGCACGAACGCGGCGATCATGTACGGCAGTAGGCGTTTGTCCTGCTTGCGTTGCATATTGAACGCCTGCCACAGCTGAGCGCGACGCTCTTTGGACGCGGCCTTGCGGACGGCCGTCGCCTCGGCCTTGGCGGCCTTTTTTTCAGCAGCAGATCCGGATTTCGCCATAATCAATAAGAATACGTATGCGCCGCTTACCGAGGCGCCGAGGTTCGCGCCGTGCGGGCCTGCTCATAGAGCCGGCCGGCTCGGTACGACGACCGAACGAGCGGCCCGGCCAGTACCCCGGCGAAGCCCAGCCCCTCGGCGAACTGCGCGAACTCGACAAATTCATCCGGCGTGACCCAGCGGTCCACCGGGTGATGGCGCGCCGAAGGCCGCAGGTACTGGGTGATCGTGATGATGTCGCAGCCGGCGGCGTGCAGATCGGTCAGCGCGGTGCGCACCTCGTCGGGGGTCTCGCCCAGGCCGAGAATGAGGTTGCTCTTGCTGACCAGGCCAAACTCGCGCGCCGCAGTCAGCACATCCAGGCTGCGCCGGTAGGTGAAGGCGGGCCGAATCCTCTTGAAGATGCGTGGCACGGTTTCGACGTTGTGGGCCAACACTTCCGGGCGGGACTCGAAGACCTCTTTGAGTCGAGTGGGCTCGCCGTTGAAGTCCGGGACCAACAATTCGACGCCGGTGGACGGGTTGAGTTCCTTGATGGCGCGCACCGTCTCGGCGTACAGCCACGCGCCACCGTCGGGCAGGTCGTCGCGGGCGACGCCGGTGACGGTGGCATAGCGCAGGCCCATGGTCTGCACGCTCTCGGCCACCCTGCGCGGCTCGTCGCGGTCCAGTTCGGCGGGCTTACCGGTGTCGATCTGGCAGAAGTCGCAGCGACGGGTGCACTGGTCACCGCCGATCAGAAAGGTTGCTTCGCGGTCCTCCCAGCATTCGAAAATGTTGGGGCAACCGGCCTCCTCGCAGACCGTGTGCAGGCCTTCGCGCCTGACCAGGCTCTTGAGCTCGGTGTATTCGGGTCCCATCCGGGCGCGCGTCTTAATCCACGGCGGCTTGCGCTCGATGGGGGTCTGGGCGTTGCGGACCTCCAGCCGCAATAATTTGCGGCCTTCCGGAGCAATTGTCACATTGCCGATGTTACGCGGGCGGCGTCGTGTATACCGACCGGCAGCACCCCGCCCAGGGCGTCGCGAACGGCGTCGGCGACGGCCCCGCGAACGTCGTCGACACCCACCGTGTGCCGGAGTTCCGAGGTCAGCGACGTCACCCCGGCATCGCTGATACCGCACGGCACGATCGTGTTGAAGGAGCCCAGGTCGCAGTCGCAGTTGAGGGCAAACCCGTGCAGCGTCGTGGCGCGCGCCACCCGCACTCCGATGGCGGCGACCTTGCGTGCCGGCCGCCCCGGAACCCACACCCCGGAACGTCCGTCCACCCGGCCCGCTTCCAAGCCCAGCTCCCTGCACACCTTGATCAGGGCTTCCTCGAGGCGCCGCACATAGTTCACGACGTCCAGCGGCTCGGCCAGTCCGATGATGGGGTAGCCCACCAACTGCCCGGGGCCATGCCAGGTGATCTTGCCGCCGCGGTCGGTGTCGACCACCGGGGTGCCGTCCAAGGGCCGTTCGTGCGGCTCGGTGCGACGGCCGGCGGTGTAGACGGCGGGATGTTCGAGCAACAGCAGCGTGTCCGGGCCACCGGCGACCCGTGCGTCGGCGAGCTCGCGCTGTAGCTGCCACGCGGCGCGATAGTCGATCGACCCAAGCTGGCGGACCTCGATCGGGTCTGGGCTTGACCGGATAGAGCCAGTCATAGTGGCGAGGTTACCTAATCCTGGTCGCGACGGGCGGTGGCGTATTCGAGTGCTTCGCCAATTGTGTTGTGGTGGAACTGAAAACCGGCCTCCTCCAACGCCGTCGGGATAGCGCGTTGGCCGCCTAGCAGTCCCTCGTCAGCGAATTCGCCCAGCGCGGCACGCACCGCGAAGCCAGGCAGCACCAACGGCGTCGGTCGGTTGATCGCGCGACCGAGCGCGGTGGTGAACTCCGCGTTGGTGACCGGTGCCGGCCCGGTCAGGTTTACCGGCCCAGACAGCGTGGGGTGCGAGATCGCGAACAGTAACGCCCGCACCTCGTCTTCGAGGCTGATCCACGACATGTACTGACGGCCGTTGCCGAGTCGGGCACCCAGACCCACCGAGAACACCGGCCTCATCATCCGAAGCGCGCCGCCCGCTGGGGAAACCACGACGCCGGTGCGGGCCAATACCACCCGAGTGCCGTCGTATTGGGCCGGCAGTGTGGCCGCTTCCCAGTCCACGCACAGTTGGGCCAGGAAACCCTTTCCTGCGGAGTCGTTTTCGTCGACCACCCGGTCCCTGGTGTCGCCGTAGTAACCCACCGCGCTGGCATTGATCAGGGTGCCGACGCCCGCGTCCGCGACTGCAGCGGCCAGCACTTCGGTCGGGGCGATCCGGCTGTCGCGCAGGCTCTGCTTGAACGCACCCGACCACCGGCGCTGGCCGACGTTGACGCCACACAGGTTCACCACGACGTCGACATCGGCGAGCGAGTCCGGATCGAACTCGCCGCTTTCGGGATTCCAGTGCAGCTCTTCGGATTTCGTCGGGGTCCGGCGCACGATGCGGAGTACTTCGTGGTCCGCGGCACGCAGGGCGGCGGACAAGGCCGAACCGATTAAGCCAGAGGAACCGGCTATGGCGATCACGGCTTTGGCCACAGTGTTACAACCCCAAGTCGGCCTCGAAGGCCCCTTCTTCGAGCCGGTGCTTGATCGTCGTGACGAAACGCCCGGCATCGGCGCCATCGATGAGTCGATGGTCATAGGTCAGCGGCAGATAGCTGATCGAGCGGACGCCGATCGACTCATTGCCGGCGTCATCGACGATCACCCGGGGTCGCTTGACGATGGCCCCGGTACCCAACATGGCAGCCTGCGGTGGCACCAGGATCGGGGTGTCGAACAGCGCGCCCTGACTGCCGATGTTGGTGATGGTGAAGGTCCCGCCGGACAACTCGTCGGGCTTCAGTTTGTTCGAGCGGGCACGGGAGGCGATATCGGCGATTGCCCGGGCCAGTCCTGCCAGCGACAAGTCGCCGGCATTGTGAATGACGGGGGAGAGCAGGCCCTGCTCGGTGTCGACGGCGAACCCGAGGTGTTCGGCGTCGTAGTAGGTGATCTCCTTGGATTCCTCGTTGTAGCTGGCGTTGACGTTCGGGTGGGCCTTGAGGGCGTCGATCACCGCCCGCGCGACGAACGGCAGATACGTCAGGTTGACACCCTCCCGCTCCGCGAACGCCGCCTTTGCCCGGGTCCGCAGCGCCACGATTTTGGTCATGTCGACCTCGTGCGTCTGGGTGAGCTGCGCCGTCAACTGCAATGATTCGCGGGTCTTCTTGGCGGTGATCTGACGGATCCGGGTCGCCTTCTGCGTGGTGCCGCGAAGATGGGCCAGCGAGGACGCCGCAGGAGATGCAGCCGCGGGTTTGCCGGACGTCGGGGCGGCCTCGGCGGCCGGAGCCTTCTTGGTGTCGTCCTGCGCCTTCTCTGCCTTCTTTTCAGCAAAAGCCAACACATCCTGCTTGCGGATCCGGCCGCCCACACCGGTGCCGGTCACCTCGGCGAGGTCGACCTTGTTCTCCGACGCCAGCTTTCGCACCAGCGGGGTCACATACGGGGCGCCGTCCGATTCGGATTCCGGTTCGGACTTGGAATCCTGTTTAGCCTCTTGCTTGGGTTCGGACTTGGCTTCCTGCTCGGGCTCTTTCTCGGGCTCTTCCTTGGGCTCTTGCTCGGGCTCTTCCTTGGGCTCGGACTTGGCTTCCTTCTTCGGCTCGGGTTCTTCCTTCGCGTCTTTTTTCTCGTCTTGCTTGGGCTCTTCTTTGGCCTCTGGCTCCGGTTCGGGCTCGGGTTCCGGCTCGGATTTGGATTCGGACGTCGAGTCGGAGGACCCACCGGAGTCAGAACTGCCGATCTTTGCCAACTCGCCGCCGACCTCGACGACGTCGTCTTCCTCGGCGGTGATGCTGATCAGCACGCCGGCCACCGGTGAGGGGATCTCGGTGTCCACCTTGTCGGTCGAAACCTCCACCAGCGGCTCGTCCACCTGGACCGAATCGCCGACCTTCTTCAGCCATCGGGTCACCGTGCCCTCGGTGACCGACTCGCCCAACTCGGGCATCTTCACCGGCGTCGCGTCCCCACCCGATGAGTCGCCAGACTTCTTCTGTTCCGGTTCCGGTTTCGGCTCGGGTTCGCTTTCGGACTCTTCTTCTGCCGGTTCGTCTTCCGGTTCTTCGTTCTTTTCGTCGTCCTTGGCTGCGGATTCGTCCTTGGCGGGCGCGTCCGACTCGTCGCCGCTGTCATCGTCGTCCGACTTGTCGTCGCCGCCGATGACCGCGAGCTCGCCGCCTACCTCAACGGTGTCGTCCTCCTGGGCAACAATCTTGGTGAGTACGCCCGCGGCCGGCGACGGGATTTCGGTGTCGACCTTGTCGGTCGAGACTTCGACGAGTGGCTCGTCGACTTCGACAGTGTCGCCTTCCTGCTTGAGCCAGCGGGTGACCGTTCCCTCGGTGACGCTCTCGCCGAGTTCCGGCATCTGGACTGAGAAGGCCATCTCTGTTGACTCCTCGAACGATCGTCGGTCGGCGCAGGTCGACCTCTGGCTTACCACACAGTCGTGAACCGGATGCGGACCCCACGTAGCTGTCAAAACTTATCCTGTCACTCTGCCATCAGCCCATCTCATTCAGGGCGCGGCGGGCTTCGGATGCGGATCGCGCCGACCACCCTTGCTACGGTGTGGCCACCAATCGAGACAGCAGTCGCAGGTGGCGGAGGTTTGATGCCAGCAACACAACATGCACCCCAGCAGTTCGTCGACAGCGCGGACGGCGTTCGAATCGCGGTGTACGAAGAAGGCAACCGGGAAGGGCCGACCGTCGTCCTGGTGCACGGGTGGCCGGACTCCCATGTGTTGTGGGACGGCGTTGTTCCCCTGCTGGCGCAGCGGTTCCGGGTGCTGCGGTTCGACAACCGCGGTGTCGGGTTGTCGTCGACGCCCAAGCCCGTCTCGGCCTACACGATGGCCCGGATGGCCGACGACTTCGCCGCGGTGATCGGCGAGCTGAGCCCCGGGCAGCCGGTGCACGTGCTGGCCCACGACTGGGGGTCGGTGAGCGTGTGGGAGTACTTGAGCCGGCCCGGCGCCAGCGATCGGGTCGCGTCGTTCACCTCGGTGTCCGGCCCGGCCCAGGATCAACTGGTCAATTTCGTCTTCGGCGGTCTTCGGCGACCGTGGCGTCCGCGGCACTTCTCCCAGGCGGTCAGCCAGGCCCTGCGGTTGACCTATATGGCGTTCTTCTCGATTCCGGTGCTGGCACCGCTGCTAATCCGGCTGGCGTTCCGGAGCGCGGCGCTACGGCGCAGCGTCGTCGACAACATCCCGGTCGACCAGATCCGGCACTCCGGCAACATCGCCAGCGACGCCGCGAATTCAGTGAAGGTGTACCCGGCCAACTACTGGCGCTCGTACTCGGCCAAATTCCGCCGCCAGGACGTGCACATCGTCGACGTGCCGGTGCAGCTGATCGTCAACACGGGGGACAAGTTCGTGCGGCCCCACGGGTATGACGAGACGGCTCGCTGGGTGCCGCGGCTGTGGCGGCGCGACATCAGGGCCGGTCACTTTTCACCGATGTCGCACCCGCAGGTGATGGCAGCCACCGTCCATGACTTCGCCGACCTGGCCGAAGGTAAGCCGCCGAGTCGCGCCTTGCTTCGTGCGCAGGTCGGCCGCCCGCGCGAGTACTTCGGCGACACTCTGGTGTCGATCACCGGGGCGGGCAGCGGGATCGGCCGGGAGACCGCGATCGCGTTTGCGCGGGAGGGTGCCGAGATCGTCGTGAGCGACATCGACGAGGCCACCGTCAAGGACACGGCCGCCCAGATCGTCGCGCGCGGTGGCGTCGCGCATGCCTACGTGCTCGACGTATCCGACGCCGACGCCGTCGAGACGTTCGCCGCGCAGGTGTGTGCCGAACACGGCCTGCCCGACATCGTCGTCAACAATGCCGGCATCGGGCAGGCCGGCGGGTTTCTGGACACTCCGGCCGAGCAGTTCGACCGCGTGCTGGACATCAATCTGGGCGGGGTTGTCAACGGATGCAGGGCATTCGGGCAGCGTCTGGTCGATCGCGGCACCGGTGGACACATCGTCAATGTGGCGTCGATGGCCGCCTACGCGCCGTTGCAGTCGCTCAGCGCCTACTGCACTTCCAAGGCGGCCACGTACATGTTCTCCGATTGCCTCAGGGCCGAACTCGACGCCGCCGATGTCGGTTTGACCACGATCTGCCCGGGCGTCATCAACACCAACATGATCAGTAACACACGCTTTGACGCCCGGGTCGACAGCAGCGAGCTCGTCGACGGCCGGCGCGGCCAGCTGGACAAGATGTTCTCGCTGCGCCGCTACGGGCCGGACAAGGTGGCCAATGCAATCGTGTCCGCGGTCAAGAAGAACAAGCCGATCCGACCCGTCACTTTCGAGGCCTACGCGCTCTACGGCGTCTCCCGCGTGCTGCCACAGGCGCTGCGCAGTACCGCGCGAGTGCGGGTGATCTGAGCTTAAAGCGCTCTCTAGACGCCGGCAGTCTCGCCTTCGGTCCGCCGAACCAGCAGTGACCCACCGATCGCGACGAGGCCGACCAGCGCCAATGGGATGGTCCAGGCGCGCCGGGTCGACAGTGACGATTCGCATGCAGCCACGAAGTCGGTGTGCGGGATGATCTGATTGAGGATCGGGACGTTGGCGACGCTTCTCTCGTTGACTGCCCTGGCCCCCGCCAGATCGCTGGCAATCCCGTTGCCACAGCTAACTGTTCCGCCGTTGCTGTTGGACACCTCCACGGGCACCAGCAGCCCGATCACGCCAACCAGCAGAAGAACTGCGCCTACTGCGATAATTAACCGTCGCACAGTCATTGTCCGGCCTTTCCCGAGGAAGACTATTTCGCTGGTTGCTAAGTAGCCGCGGTGTGTTGCGGCTAAACCACAAATTCGGGCGCCGAGTGTTGGCCCTGCGTAGGAAAACGCGCAGAATGCGTGCACAGGCCCCACGATCGACGACAGAAAGGCGTTAGCCGTTGCTCGCGATGTCTTCCAGCACCGCGAATATGGTGCGGGTCGGCACCCCGGTGGCTCCCTTGGGTGTGGCACCCCACGGGCTGCCAGTGTTGTACGCCGGACCGGCCACGTCGATATGCGCCCAGGCCACGCCGTCGGCAACGAACTCCCGCAGAAACACCCCGGCCACCAGCATGCCGGCGAAGCGCTGCCCGCTGATGTTGGCCAGGTCGGCCACCATCGACTTCAGGTCTTCTTTGAGTTCGTCGGGCAGTGGCATCGGCCAGCCGTTCTCACCCACCCGCTGCGAGATCGCGGCGACGCGGTCGCGGAACTCGTCGCTGCCCATCACTCCGGGAATGCGGGCGCCCAGTGCCACCGTCTGCGCGCCGGTCAGTGTGGACGTCTCGATCAGGTAGTCCGGGTTGTCCTCGCACGCCCGAACAATGGCATCGGCGAGGATGAGCCGGCCTTCGGCGTCGGTATTGAGCACCTCGACCGTGATACCGCCGTACTGGGTCAGCACGTCGCCGGGCCGCTGCGCCGTCGACGACGGCATGTTCTCGGCCATCGGCACCGTGGCGATCACGTCGATCGGCAGCTCCAGCTGGGCGGCCAGCGTCACGGTCGCGATCACCGCGGCCGCCCCGCCCATGTCGGAGGTCATGTGATGCATCGACGCGGCCGGTTTGATCGAGATACCGCCGGTGTCGAAGGTGACACCCTTGCCGACCAGCGCCACCTTTTTGGCCTGCTTGGCGTTCTTGGCCAACCGCGATCCGCGATGGATCAACCGCACCAGTCGCGGTGGGCGGGACGACCCCTGGCCGACCCCGACGACACCGCCGTAACCGGCCTTCTTCAGCGCTTTGTCGTCGAGCACCTCAACCTCGAGGCCAACGGATTCTCCCAAAGTCTTTGCGCGCTTGGCGAACTCGGCGGGAAACAGGTGACTCGGGGGAGTGTTGACGAGGTCGCGGGCGGTGGCGACGGCCGTTGCAACCGCCGCGCCATGGGCGCTCTGCGTCTTGGGTTCCCTGGCGTGCTGGGACGTCGACAGCACGGTGATCTTGCGCAGTCCAGCGTCTTTCGGTGCTGTCTTGGCGCTGCGAAAGTCGCTGAACCGGTAACTGCCCAGGACCAAACCCTCGACGGCCGCCGCGCCGGCGCCGTCGCCGGGCAGGGTGGCCAGCGTCGTGATCAGCGCCTCGGTGTTGCCGAGCGACCGCGCCGCCACGCCCGCCGCGCGCCGAATCGCATCCGCTGGCCATTCGTCGCGAGATTTGCCCATCCCGATGGTCAGCACGCTCGCCACCGGCAACGACGGCACCACCAATCGGTGCGTTTGTTCGGTGCCGCCGGTGGCCTTCAGCGCACGCAGGCCAGCCTCGATGTCGGCCACCGCGTCGGCGGGCAGCAACGACGCATCGGAGGCCACCAGCGCTCCCGGCTTGTCCTCGTCGCCGGTCGAGACGACCGGCACCAGCAATACCGCAGTACCCACACCGCGTTTGGGCAGCGATGTCGCGACAGTTACTGACGGGGCCTGGTAACCGGGTTCGGTGCTCACGGGCAACAACCCTAGTCGGCGGACCTGGGGCGTGCCTGGACAGCGTCTCGTCCGTCGGCGCTGCCACACAGTTCGTAGGCGGGCACCGGCGCGTCAAAACCTTTGAGTGTCAAGGGGCCATGGGCGACCGTCGGCCAGTCCGGCAATACGTCGTGCAGCGCTGAATCGGCGAGGACCTGCCCCGGGGCCGCGGCCGCCACCAGACGCGCGGCCAGATTGACCGGGTTGCCGAAATAGTCCCCGTTGATGGCCAGCGCGGTGCCATAGGCGAGACCGGCGCGGACCTGCAGTCCCTCCTCGCGGGCCTGAGGATGCTCGACGAGATCGACCGCGGCCTTGGCAAGCTGCTTCGGAGACGCGCTGACCCACATCACCTCGTCACCGATGAACTTCACCACCCGGCCACCGTGGGCATGCACCACGTCTGACACGGCGCCCGCGAACGCGTTGAGCAAATCCGACAACTCCGCGGGTGTCAGGGCCTGGGTCAGCACAGTGAAGCCGGACAGATCGGCGAAACCGATGCCGCACAACACACTTGCCGTCGTGTCGCGTATGACGCCCTCGAAGTGGGTTCGGGCGCTGGCCAGATGATGCCGGTGAACGATGTCGACCAAAGCGCCGAGTCGGGGGACGAACTCCGCGATTGCGCGGTAGGCCTGGGCAGTCGCGAATTCGTCGTGGGTGTGCGTCATCTGGATGTCCGGCATCCCGGTGCGGATCATCGTCGACTCGGCTTCGGCGAGCCGGGCCATCGCGGCGCCGAGAACGCGCAAGAAACCCAATGCGCCGTCCTGGCCGACCACCCCCTTCAACGCGAGCCACGTCTTCAGTCCGTCAACATCGGCCTGGCTCAACGAGGGAACATCGGAACCGGCAACAGTCAGGCCGAGCAGAGACCAGGCGTGCGCGACGTCGTCGGCGGACAGCCCGAGCTCTTCGGCAGCGGACGTCAGCGTGAAGATCGGGCGACCCGACCACTGCAGGACGTCGCCGGCAAGCCCGAACAGCCGGCCGCGCTGCTCGGCCTCGGCCATATCCTCGACGGTGAAGCCGAGTCCGTCCAGGTACTTGATCAGGTCGGCACGCTCGCGCGGGTTCGCGATTCCGGCGGCCTCCAGTGCTGCGAAGTCGAGGTAGTCGGACACCCGCCCAAGTCTGCCAGCAGCGGTGTTCGATTAGGGTGGGACGCCGTGAGCGAAGCCCCAGAGCTACTGCAAGGACCGTTGGAAGACCGTCACCGCGAGCTGGGCGCAAGTTTCGCCGAGTTCGGCGGCTGGCTGATGCCGGTGTCGTATGCGGGAACCGTCAGCGAGCACAACGCCACCCGCAACGCCGTTGGCCTGTTCGACGTCAGCCACCTGGGCAAGGCACTGGTCCGCGGCCCCGGCGCGGCGCGGTTCGTCAACGCCGCGCTCACCAACGACTTGGGCCGCATCCGGCCGGGCAAGGCGCAATACACGTTGTGCTGTACCGAATCCGGCGGCGTCGTGGACGACCTCATCGCCTACTACGTCGATGATGACGAGATCTTCCTGGTGCCCAACGCCGCCAACACCGCCGCCGTGGTGGCGGCGCTGCAGGCGGCCGCACCGGCCGACCTCACCGTCAGCAACCTGCATCGCGACTACGCCGTGCTCGCGGTGCAGGGACCGCGATCGACCGAGGTGCTGACCGCACTGGGGTTACCGACCGACATGGACTACATGGGCTACGCGGATGCCGCGTATTCGGATGTGCCAGTGCGGGTCTGCCGTACCGGCTACACCGGCGAGCACGGATACGAACTACTCCCGCCGTGGCAGAGCGCGGGAGTCGTGTTCGACGCGCTGGTTGCCGCGGTCGCTGACGCCGGTGGCCAGCCGGCCGGTCTGGGCGCGCGCGACACGCTGCGGACCGAGATGGGCTACCCACTGCACGGGCACGAACTGGCGCTGGACATCTCGCCTCTGCAGGCTCGGTGCGGCTGGGCGATCGGCTGGAAGAAGGACGCATTCTTCGGCCGCGACGCGTTGCTGGCCGAGAAGGAGGCCGGTCCGCGGCGGTTGTTGCGGGGACTGCGCATGATCGGCCGGGGCGTGCTGCGCCCGGGATTGACCGTGCTGGACGGCGACAGCCCCGTCGGGACCACCACGTCGGGAACGTTCTCGCCGACGTTGCAGCTAGGTATCGCACTTGCGCTGATCGACGCCGACGCCGGGGTCCAGGATGGCCAGCAAATCACCGTCGACGTCCGGGGTCGCGCGGTCGAGTGTGAAGTGGTGCGTCCGCCTTTTGTCGAGCTGAAGACGCGTTAGCCTGCCCCCTCGCTCGACGAAAACCCGTTCGACCGCGGTTATAGAATCAGCCACATGACCAGTGGCCCCCTCGAGTTCACGGTTTCGCGCGCGGCCAACCCCGCCACCGAGGCCGAGCGGGTAGCGATCCTGCAGGACCCCGGCTTCGGCAAGTACCACACCGACCACATGGTGTCGATCGACTACGCCGACGGCCGTTGGCGCAACGCGCGGGTCATCGGCTACGGCCCGATCGAGCTCGACCCGTCGGCGATCGTGCTGCATTACGCCCAGGAAGTGTTCGAGGGGCTGAAGGCCTATCGGTGGACCGACGGCTCCATCGTGTCTTTTCGTGCTGACGCCAATGCGGCCCGGTTGCGCTCGTCGGCGCGGCGACTGGCGATTCCAGAGCTGCCCGACGAGTTGTTCCTCGAGTCGCTACGCCAGCTCATCGCGGTCGACAGCGACTGGGTGCCCAAAGCCGGCGGGGAGGAGGCGCTGTATCTGCGGCCGTTCATCATCGCCACGGAGCCGGGGCTGGGCGTGCGGCCGGCCAAGGAGTACCGCTACCTGTGCATCGGTTCACCCGCCGGTGCGTACTTCAAGGGCGGCATCAGCCCGGTCACTGTCTGGATCTCGACGGAATACGTGCGGGCCAGCCCGGGCGGCACCGGAGCGGCCAAATTCGGTGGTAACTACGCCGCCTCGCTGCTGGCTCAGGCCGAAGCCGCCGAGCATGGCTGCGACCAGGTGGTGTGGCTGGATGGTGTCGAACGCCGCTACGTCGAGGAGATGGGCGGGATGAACCTCTTCTTCGTGCTCGGCAGCGGGGGGTCGGCGCGACTGGTGACGCCGGAGCTGTCCGGCTCGCTGCTGCCCGGTATCACGCGGGATTCATTGCTGCAGTTGGCTCTTGACGCGGGCTTTGCGGTCGAGGAACGCAAGATCGATATCGAGGAGTGGGAGAAGAAGGCAGCCTCCGGCGAGATCACCGAAGTGTTCGCCTGTGGCACCGCCGCCGTCATCACCCCGGTGGCGCAAGTGAAGTTCGGCGACAGCGAGTTCAGCATCGACGACGGCAAACCGGGCGAGGTGACGATGGCGTTGCGCGACACGTTGACCGGGATCCAGCGGGGCACCTTCGTCGATACCCACGGCTGGATGTCGAGGCTGGGCTAGTTCTTTGCCGCCCAACGTCACGGTCGTCGGCGTCAGAAGCGGACCAACGCGGCTAGCGCCACCGCGCTTACCGTCGTCGAGAGTTCGATCGCGGCGCCCAGCACGTCACCGGTGATGCCGCCGAAGCGGCGCACGCAGTGTGCGACCAGGGCGGCTCCGCAGCACACCGCCACCAACACCGCGACCGGCCCCTGCCAGGGCCGCGGGCCAGCCAGCACCGAACCGGCCAGCAGCACGGCCAGCCAGGCCAGCACCACCGTCGCGGGCTGGGTCCCGGCCACCTGGACGCCCAACGCGCTACCTTCGGCCGCCGGCACCGAACGTCGACAGGCCAGCACCGCGGTGACCCGGCCGGCGGCGACGGTCAGGACTATCGCTGCACTGCTCAGCATCGAGAACGCCGCGCCCTGCAATGCGATGACCATGACGACGGCCGCGACCCCGAACGGTCCGGTCGATCCGTCGTGCATCACCGCGAGGGCCCGCTGCGGCGGCCCGTAACAGCCCAACCCGTCGGCCGTATCGGCGACACCGTCGATGTGCAGGCCGCGGGTTGCCACCAGCAGCACCGCCACGGCGAGCAGTCCCGACAGCGGGTTGGACGGGCCGAAGGCCTGCGTTGCGCCCCAGGTCACCGCCGCGGCGGCCGTTCCCAGCGCAAGGCCGACCGCCGGCAGCGCGGTCATTGCGCCGCGACCCATCGGACCGGACCAGGAAGCCGGTACCGGCAGTACCGTTACGAAAGCGAAAGCCGTTGCCAGCGAACGGATCACGAGGATGCGGGATTGGACCGGGTGATCGCGCCGGCCACCCCGGCCTCGGTGAACGTCGCCATCGAAGAAAGCGCCGCCACCGCCGCCCGCAGCACCGGCAAGGCGACCGCAGCACCGGTGCCCTCGCCCAGCCGCATGCGCAGGTCCAGAATCGGCTCGAGCTCCAGAGCCGCCAGGGCCAGCGTGTGACCCGGCTCGGTCGATCGATGACCGGCCTGCCACCACTGTCGCGCGCCCGTTGCCAGGCGCTCGCCGACCAGCGCCGCAGCCGTCGCCGCCATACCGTCCAGCAGCAGCGGGGTGCGCCGGATCGCGGCCTGCGCGCAGAAGCCGGCCATCGCCGCGAAGTCCGCGCCGCCGCAGCTGCGCAGCATCGCGACGGGATCGTCGACCACGAGGCGCACCCTGAACAGGGCGTCGCGCACCGCGGCGGTCTTGCGCGCCCAGGCGGCGTCGTCGATGCCGGTCCCAAAGCCGACGACGGCGACGGGTTCGGTGTTTGTCAGTGCCGCCACCAGCACCGCGGCCGGGGTGGTGTTGCCGATTCCCATGTCACCGGCGATCAGCAGGTCGGTGCCGGCGTCGACCTCTTCGTCGGCGATCTGCTGGCCCAACGTGATCGCGCGTGTGGTCTCGTCGTCGGTCAAGGCATCTTCGATGGCGATGTCGCCGCTGCCGCGCCGCACTTTGTCGCCTGCGCCTGTCTGACCCAACACCGCATCGCAGTCCACGGCCAGGTCAACGACGCGCACGGTCGCACCGGCGATCTCGGCCAACGCGTTGATCGCCGCCCCGCCGCGCTCGATGTTGGCGACCATCTGGGCGGTCACCTCCGGCGGATAGGCCGACACTCCGGACCGGGCGACGCCGTGGTCGCCGGCGAACACGACCACTCGGGCGCGTTCGAATTGATGCGGTGGGCATTGCCCCTGGCACGCCGCGACCCATACCGACAGGTCCTCGAGTCGGCCCAGCGCACCCCGTGGTTTGGTCAGGGTGTCCTGGCGGGCACGGGCGGCGGCTTCGGCGCGTGGGTCCGGCGGCGACACCGGTGCGAACCCGATCATGTTGACGGCTTGATCGTCAGGGCCTGTCCGGATACCACCAGCACCACCCGATCGCACACCGCGGCCACCCGCTGGTTGAGGCTGCCCAGCTCGTCAGCGAACCGGCGCCCGGACGCGGTGGGCGGCACCACGGTCAACCCCACCTCCGGACTGACCAGCACCAGCGTCGACTGGAACGAGGTGATCGCAGCGAGCATCTCGGCAACCGGAGCCGCCACCGATCCATCGGTCCAAGCGTGATGGCGGTCCAAGGTGGCGGTCAACCAGGTGCCGAGGTCGTCGACGAGCGTGGGTACGTCGGCGGACTGCCGCAACTCGGTGGTCAGGTCGGCCGTCTCCACCGTCGTCCAGTGACCGGGGCGACGGCTGCGATGCTTGGCGATCCGCTGCAGCCAGTCCGGGTCATCCTGGTCGACCGGCCCGGCGGCCAGGTAGCGGACCGGCTGATCGGGTGCCAGTGCGGTTGCGATTGTTTCCTCCGCCCACCGGGACTTGCCTGACCTGATGCCGCCCAGTACCAGCGTGCGCACGTCAGCTCAGGCGACTTTCAGCTGAGGCGTTAACTGACACTGGCGCCGCGCTCGACTTGCGGTCGGGGCGAACGCATCCGGCGCATTTGGGAAGCCCGCCCGGCGGCGTAAATGCCAAGCTTCCAGTGGCTTTCGGTGTTGCTAGGGAACTTCGCGTCCACCAGCTTGCCGACCTTGCGGCCCAGGACGATCCCGTCGATCGTCATCACGGTCATGATCGCCAGCATCGCCGGAGACATGTAGTACTGCAGCTGCGGGAGCCCGAACATGAAGGCCAGCAGCCCCAATGCCGAAGGCATGAACAGACCGAGGACGTTGCGACGGGCGTCCACCACGTCGCGGACGTAGCGGCGAACCGGTCCCTGATCGCGCGGCAGCAGGTAGGCCTCGTCCCCGGCCATCATGCGTTCCCTGCGATCCGTCATCCGGGCGCGGCTGGCGGTTCGTTCGACGCGACGTTCCTCGCGGCTGAGTTTGGGTCCGGCCAGCGTCTTGCGTCGGGCGCGCGCCTCGGCGGCCGTCATCGGTGCCGGCGCGACCGGTCCTTTCTTGCTTTGGCGCCGTGCCTCGTTGCGCTTGGGCGTGGGCCGGCCCTTGGGACCAGTTCGTGCCGCGCGCGAGGCTGCGTCTGCGGGACCGAAATCCTCGTCGGGCGCAACCGGCGCATCGTCTCCCTCGGCCCCGCTTTTTCCGTAGCCCTTATTGCGGCCCAGCAGCTTCACAGTCGCCAGGTTACTTCGCTTACGCCCAGCGGTTGAATTGCGTCGGTTATGCCTGCGCCAGCATGACCGTTAGACCTACGCTGGCCAGTAATGAACGGCTCGCCACCCTCGGATGATGCTGCCGGGGGTATCGGGCCCGGCCGCCTCCAGTTGCCCGCCATGCGGGTGCTGGTCGCTCCCGATTGCTATGGCGACAGCCTGTCAGCGGTGGATGCGGCGGCCGCCATCGCCACCGGCTGGACGCGATCACGACCGGGCGATTCGTTCATCGTTGCCCCGCAGTCGGACGGCGGCCCCGGGTTTGTCGAGGTGTTGGCCAGCCGGATCGGGGGACTGCGGCGATTGCGCGTGTCCGGGCCGCTGGACACCGACGTGATCGCCCAGTGGGTTTACGACGAGGGTTCGCGGACCGCCTACCTGGAATGCGCGCAGGCCTGCGGTCTGCCGTTGTTGGGTGGTCCGCCGACGCCCGAGACGGCAATGGCCGCCCACAGCAGCGGGGTCGGTCAGCTCATTGGGGCCGCGCTGGAAGCCGGGGCGGTGCGGATCGTGGTCGGGCTGGGCGGCAGTGCCTGTACCGACGGCGGGCAGGGCATGGTCAACGAGCTCGGCGGCCTGGACACAGCTCGCCAGTGGTTAGGCGGAGTCGACCTGATCGCCGCTTCCGACGTGGAATATCCGCTGCTGGGTCCGTGGGGTGCGGCTCGGGTGTTCGCACCGCAGAAGGGGGCCGATACCGCCACCGTCGCAAAACTGGAAGTCCGCCTCGAAGGATGGGCACTGGTGCTGGACACGGTCGCCGGACGCGACGTGAGCGCCGAGCCCGGCGCCGGCGCTGCCGGTGGTATCGGTGCGGCGCTGCTCGCCCTGGGCGCCCGGTGCGAATCCGGGGCGGCCATCTTTGCCGAGCTCACGAACTTCGACGACGACCTGGCCGATGCGGACATGATCGTCACCGGTGAGGGCCACTTCGACGAGCAGTCCTTGCACGGGAAGGTGGTCGGCGAGATCGCCTCGGCCGCCCGTCCGCTGGGTATCCCGGTAATTGTGTTGGCCGGCCAGGTCTCCGTGGACAAATCCACCACCCGTGTGGCGGGCATCATGTCTGCCCTGGCCATGTCCGAATACGCAGGTTCGGTGCGGTTGGCGCTGGCCGACGCGGCCAACCAGCTGATGGGATTGGCATCTGAGACAGCGGCGCGACTCGGGAATAGCGGTCCGTCGGGGTACCGTTGAGGGAAGTGGGGTTTCCCCTGAGCAGGCTCCGGACTGATGCAAGCCACTTTTTGATCCATACTTGACATTGAGCTGGGCGGACCCCTCCCCGACCATGAGGCATGTAGGAGAAGTAATGACGGTGCAGAACGAGTCGACCACCCAGACCCACGGTGCGATCCTGACCGAGGCCGCTGCCGCCAAGGCGAAGTCCCTGCTGGAGCAGGAGGGGCGCGACGACCTGGCGCTGCGCATCGCAGTTCAGCCAGGTGGGTGTGCGGGCCTGCGTTACAACCTCTTTTTCGACGACAGGACGCTGGACGGCGACCTGACCGTGGAATTCGGCGGCGTCACCTTGACGGTGGACCGGATGAGCGCGCCGTACATCGAAGGCGCTTCCATCGACTTCGTGGACACCATCGAGAAGCAGGGTTTCACCATCGACAACCCCAACGCCACGGGTTCCTGCGCGTGCGGAGACTCCTTCAACTGACCGGGTAGGTCCAGGCAGGGCCGGTCAAAACTGTCCCGTGGTGCGCAGCACGTACGAGCACACCAGGACTTCGCCACGCTGGAATAGGACCTGCGCGATGCCTTGCATCTGACCGCGTGGCGGTCCGCCGGTGGCGGGTGTCACCTGCATGCTGAACAGCACTTGGGCCTGGTACTGCGACAGGTACACAATTTTGTCGATTGTCGTCACCGCAACGTCGGAGAACTGCTTGCGGAACGCATCGCTGCTGAGTTTGGCCAGGGCCTGGTCGGTGCGTTTGTCCTTAACGCCGTCGTAAATGCCGCACAGGGAGTTGCGCACGATGCCGTCGATGTCCTTATGCGCGAGGGAGTGCAGGTAACTCTGAATGGCCGTCTTGGCCGAGCCCTCGGAGAAGGCGGTGCCGGTGTTGGCCCCGTTGGTGCGAACCCCGTAGACGATGGCCGTGGTCAACGCGGCTACCAGCGCAATCGCCAGCAGCGCGCCGATGAGCAGGCGCTTGGGCCGCCGCTTTCGGTAGGGGCCTGGTGGCGGGGGACCGGTTGGGGTGAAGGTCGGTTCGGTACCGCTGAGGTGGTGCGGAAATTCCAGTGTCTCGGGCTCGTTTGGGCCGGTCTGTGGGTACGGCTGCGGCTGCTGAGCTCCCTCGGCGCCGACCGCAGGGTTTGGCGGGTGCGGACCGGCCATCGATGTTCTCCTACGCTGGGGGATGAGGCGACGAGCGGATGCCGTCCGAGATGCAGTTGCGGCAACCAGGTGAGTTCTTTGAGCAGGCTAGCGCAACGGCTCCGGGGCGCCTCGAAGGTCGGCCTCGCTGCGACGGCGTTGGTCGGCTGGCTGACGTTCATGAGAGGCTGACGGCCTTACCAAACGAAGGGTGGAGATTTAGTGACCATCGCGGTGACCGGTTCGATTGCGACAGACCATCTGATGCGCTTTCCCGGGCGATTTTCCGAGCAACTGCTGCCTGAACACTTGCACAAGGTGTCGCTGAGCTTCCTGGTCGACGACCTGGTGGTGCATCGCGGGGGTGTCGCAGGAAACATCGCCTACGCCATCGGCGTGCTCGGCGGTGACGTGGCACTGGTCGGCGCGGCCGGTGACGACTTCACCGACTACCGGAACTGGCTGCAGGGGCACGGCGTCAACTGCGACAACGTGCTGATCTCCAAGACCGCGCACACGGCGCGGTTTGTCTGCACCACCGACACGGAGATGGCCCAGATCGCGTCGTTCTATCCCGGTGCCATGTCGGAGGCCCGCGACATCTCGCTGGCCCAGGTGGTGAAGAACATCGGCAAACCTGACCTGGTGATCATCGGCGCCAATGACCCGGCCGCCATGGTGGTGCACACCGACGAGTGCCGCAAGCTGGGGCTGGCCTTTGCCGCCGACCCGTCCCAACAGCTGGCCCGGCTGTCCGGCGACGAAATCAAGCAGCTCATCGATGGCGCCAGCTACCTGTTCACCAACGACTACGAGTGGGACCTGCTCCTGTCCAAGACCGGCTGGTCGGAGGCCGACGTGATGGCCCAGGTGGACCTGCGGGTGACCACCCTGGGCGCGAAGGGCGTCGACATCTTCGACCGCGACGGAAACACCGTGCACGTCGGTGTCGTACCGGAGAAGAGCCAGACCGACCCCACTGGCGTCGGTGACGCGTTCCGGGCCGGTTTCCTGACTGGCCGCAGCGCCGGTCTGAGCCTGGAGCGGTCGGCGCAGCTGGGTTCGTTGGTCGCGGTGCTGGTGCTGGAGTCGACTGGGACTCAGGAGTGGGAATGGGATCGTTCGATCGCGGCGGCGCGATTGGCCAGCGCGTTCGGTGACGAGGCGGGCGCCGAAATCGCCGCGGTGCTGGCCTAGCGGCAATCCGCGAGCGGTCGGCGCGAATCTCTAGAGCTCGACCGGATACTGCGGCTCGCTGATCTGCGGCACCACGCTGTGCTCGACGAAGATCGCGTGCCACAACATGAAGATCAACACCGTCCACAGCCGCCGGCTGTGATCGCTGGTGCCCACGCGGTGCTCATCGAGCATCCGGCGCACGGCGGCCAGATCGATCAGGTGACCGGCCTGCGACGAGCCGACCATCTCGTAGGCCCACTCCTGCAATTCGCCGGCACGCAGCCAGTGCCGGATCGGGACCGGGAAACCAAGTTTGGGCCGATGCAGGACGTGGGCGGGAACGATGGGCTCCAGCGCGCGCCGCAGCGCGTACTTGGTGGTGGTGCGGGTGATCTTGGCCTGGTACGGCAACCGCGACGCCACCTCGAATACCTCGGGATCCAGGAACGGCACTCGGAGTTCCAGCGAGTTGGCCATCGTCATCTTGTCGGCCTTGACCAGAATGTCGCCGCGCAGCCAGGTGAACAGGTCGATGTGCTGCATGCGGGCCACCGGATCCCAGTCGGCCGATTCGGCGTACACCCGTGCGGTCACATCGGTGTGGGTCCAGTCCTCCCGGAAGCCGGGCAGCACGTCGCGTAGCTGCGCGTCCGAGAAGCTGCGGGCGTTGCCGTAGTAGCGCTCCTCAAGGGTCAACGAGCCCCGATGCAGCAGGCTTTTGCCCCGCATGCCCTCGGGCAAGGGCTTGGACACCCTGCCCATGGACCGACGCACTGGCCGGGGCAGGTAATCGAAGGGCTTCAGCGACAGCGGCTCCCGGTAGATGGTGTAGCCGCCGAACAATTCGTCGGCGCCCTCACCCGACAACACCACTTTGACGTGCTTGCGGGCTTCGCGGGCGACGAAAAACAGCGGCACCAGGGCTGGGTCGGCGACGGGCTCGTCGAGGTACCAGACGATCTCCGGCAGCGCTTCGACGAACTCGTCGGCGCTGACCACCTTGGCGATGTGGCGAGCGCCGATGGCCTCCGCCGAAGCCACCGCGACGTCCAATTCGGAGAAGCCCTCGCGCTCGAAACCCGTGGTGAAGGTGATCAGCCGCGGGTTGTGCCGGATGGCCAGCGCCGCGATGGCGGTGGAGTCGATACCTCCGGACAGAAACGACCCGACGGTGACGTCGGCGCGCATGTGCTTGGCTACCGAGTCCTCCAGCACAGCGGTGATCTCGTCGTAGCGGGCCTGCTCGGTGCCGGACGGGATGGGCACCGCCGCGAACCGTGGCACGAAGTAGCGGGTGACCACCGGGTCCGAGCCCGGCCGGATGCGGGCGTAGCAGCCGGACTCGAGCCGCCGCACGCCGCGGTGCAGTGTCTCGGGCTCCGGCACGTACTGCAGGACGGTGTAGTGCTGCACCGCCCGCTCGTCCAGTGCGGTATCGAATCCCACCAGGTCCGCCAGGTCCAACAGGCACTTCTTCTCGCTGGCCACCGCGCTGCCGCCGACACCGGTCGCCATGAACAGCGGCTTGATGCCGAACGGGTCGCGGGCGCAGAACAATTCCCGGGTGTGGGTGTCCCACAGGGCGAACGCGAACATGCCGCGCAGCCGCTTGAGCACGTCGGTGCCCCAGTGGTGGTAGCCGGCGACAATGGCTTCGGCATCACCGTCGGTGGCGAAAACGGCATCGTGGCGAGAACGCAGTTCGTCGCGCAGCTCGAGGTAGTTGTAGATCTCGCCGTTGAAGACCAGCACGTAGCGGTCGGGTGCCTCCGGCGGACCCCAACGCAGCGGCTGATGTGAATGCGCGATGTCGATGATGGACAGGCGGTTGAACCCAAACACCGCCGTTCCATCGGCGTCGGGGTCGGCCCAGGTGCCCGGTTCGTCCGGGCCACGGTGGCGCATCAGGTGCGATGAGCGGGCAATTGCCTCGTCGGCCTGGGCGGCATGGGCTGCGGCACTCTGGTCCCCTTCAGGGCCGTCTTGGCCCGCAGGAGCGGCCGGAGCGCTTAAGAAGGCCAGCAGTCCACACACGGCGCCCCAGTATGCCGCACATGGTGGATGCCCGTGTGATGTCACGGCCCATGCCGCGCCCGGCGGGTCGCGGTGACCAGGCAGTCGCCCACGCGTGCGGCGTGGTCTACGCTGCGTAGTATTCGACATCCGAGTTAGCCGCGTCAGCCATAAGGCCAGTCGGCCCAGCTTGTGCTACAGGAGGCGCCAACGTGACACCTCGCGGGCAAGGTCGTTCGCAAAGCTTGTCGCAGAGCAGGTCTGGGCACCGTTCCGGAGGGGTGCGGGGCCTGTCCCGGCGTCTTCGTCCGGTGGCGCTGGTCGCGACGCTGGGCGTGCTGGCGTTCACCCTGAGCGGATGCAGCTGGGTGGAGGCCGTGGCGCTGGGCTGGCCGGAGGGCATCACCCCGCAGGCCCACGTCAACCGCCAGTTGTGGATCGGGTCGGTGATCGCCGCCCTCGTGGTCGGAGCGATCGTGTACGGCCTCATCTTCTGGACTTCCGCCTTCCACCGGAAGAAGAAGGACGACATCGAATTTCCTCGGCAGTTCGGCTACAACATGCCGCTGGAGTTGGTGCTCACCGTCGTGCCGTTCCTGATCATCGCGGTGCTGTTCTATTTCACGGTCGTGGTGCAGGAGAAGATGGTGCACCTGGCCAAGGACCCCGAAGTGGTGATCGATATCACCTCCTTCCAGTGGAACTGGAAGTTCGGCTACCAGCGGGTCGCCTTCAAGGACGGCACGTTCAACTTCGAAGGCGCCGACGAGGCGAAGAAGAAGGCGATGACCTCCAAGCCGGAGGGCAAGGACCGGCACGGAGAAGAACTCGTGGGCGCGATACACGGGCTTAACACCGAGGACCGCACCTACCTGAACTTCGACAAGGTCGAGATCCTGGGCACCAGCACCGAAATTCCGGTCTTGGTGCTGCCCGCCCACAAGCGCATCGAGTTCATTCAGGCCTCGGCCGACGTGATCCATGCGTGGTGGGTGCCCGAGTTCCTGTTCAAGCGTGACGTCATGCCGAGCCCGATCGCGAACAACTCGGTCAACCGCTTCCAGGTTGACGAGATCACCCGGACTGGCGAGTTCGTGGGCCACTGCGCGGAGATGTGCGGGACGTATCACGCGATGATGAACTTCGAGGTGCGGGTGGTGGAGCCCAACGACTTTGTGGCTTTCCTGCAACAACGTATCGCGGGCAAGACGAATGCTGAGGCCCTGCAGGCGATCCACCAGCCACCGCTGGCGGTCACCACCCACCCGTTCGAAACCCGCCGCGGCGAATTGGCCCCGAGCCCAAGAGGTTAGGACAACTCATGCACATCGAAGCCAGGCTGTTCGAGTTCATTGCCGCGTTCTTTGCCTTATGTGCGGTGTTGTACGGCGTGCTCACGGCGCTGTTTGCCACCGGGGGCACCGAGTGGGCCGGCGAGACCGGGCTGGTGCTGACCACCGGTTTGGCTTTGATCGTGGCTACCTTCTTTCGCTTTGTGGCCCGACGGCTCGACACCCGGCCCGAGGACTACGAGGGCGCTGAAATCAGTGACGGCGCAGGCGAATTAGGCTTCTTCAGTCCACACAGCTGGTGGCCCATCATGATCGCCCTGTCTGCATCGGTGGCGGCCGTCGGTATCGCGCTGTGGCTGCCGTGGCTGATCGTCGCCGGTGTGACATTCGTCCTGGCGTCGGCGGCAGGGCTGGTCTTCGAATACTACGTTGGTCCCGAGAAACACTGATCGAGCCGAAAAGGTCACAATTCGGGCATCAGTTGATCGGTGGCCAGTTTGCCGTGGGACCTCTGCGCTCACCGGTTCGGTAGGGTTTCCGAGGCACCATGAGAATTCACCAAGTGCGCGTGCACGAATGCAGCCGCGGATCCTCGCGCGCTGGTGAGGAAGTTGGACAGGGCAGGCAGACATGAGCGGGTCGTATCCGCCGGGACGGGAACCAGATAAACCCGACCTAGTCAGCCAGCCTGCCGAGCTGGGACCCATCGATGACGGCGACGAGCTGGATCCCGCCGAGCTGGAGCCTCTCGATGACGCCGCCGACCTGGACCATCCCGTCGACTCGGACCACGCAGCGGAGACCGACGCCCACTCGCGGGCGTACTCGGTGCCGGAGTCGGAGCTGTTCACCAACAACCCGTACGGACCGGGCGATCTGACGCTCTTCGACTACGACAGCTACGACGATTCCGACCGAGACGACGACCGCTCGCCGCGCTGGCCTTGGATCGTCGGGGTCGCCGCGATCGCGGCCGCGGTTGCGCTGGTGGTCTCGGTGTCGCTACTGGTGACGCGGACCGACACCAGCAACCTCGCCAATCCCGCGACCACCACCTCCTCGGCGGCGCCGGTGCAGGATCAGATCACCACCACCAAGCCGCCACCGCCGTCTGAGCCGCCGCCGTCATCTCAGCCGCCGCCACCGCCAAGCGAACCTCCCACCGCGACGGAGACAGAGACAGTGACAGTGACGCCCCAGCCGCCGCCACCGTCACCATCACCGCCGCCGCCGTCGACCACCGCCGCGCCAGCGCCAGCGAGTCCGGCGCCGGCCGCGCCACCAGCGCCGGCGGCGCCACCAGCGCCGCCGACCACAACGCTGGCCGGTCCGCGGCAGGTCACCTACTCGGTGACCGGCACCAAGGCCCCCGGCGCTGTCATCTCGGTGACCTATGTGGATGCGTCGGGCCGGCGACGGACTCAGCACAACGTGTACATCCCGTGGACGATGACCGTCACCCCGATCTCCCAATCCGACGTGGGCTCGGTGGAGGCGTCCAGCCTCTTCCGGGTCAGCAGACTCAACTGCTCGATCATCACGAGCGATGGAAAGGTGTTGTCCTCCAACACCAACGACGCAGCGCAGACGAGCTGTTGATGGTCGGCAGGTATTCCTCGTATCGGCGAGGGCCGGACCCCGTCGTGAATCCGAACCTCATCGACCGCGTCATGATCGGGACCTGTGCTGGGATCTGGCTGGTGCTGGTGGGCGTCAGCGTTGCGGCCGCCGTCGCACTGGCGGACCTCGCTCGCGGCTTCCACAAGGTGGCGCGGGCCCCGCACACCACCTGGGTGCTGTACGCCGTCATCGCGGTTTCCGCATTGATCATCGCGGGGGCCATCCCGGTGTTGCTACGCGCCCGCCGCATCACCCAGGCCGAGCCGGTCGTTCGGTCGCGGGCTCTGCAGGGCGGGTCGTCGGGCAGGCTGCCGGCGAGGCAACCGGCGCGTACCGGGCCGCGCGCGGTGGCCGAGCCGGCCCGAGGCGAGCCGGTCAAAGCGTATGGCGCATTCGACGAATGGTCCGGCGAGATGGTCGACCGAATCTGGATGCGCGGTGCGCTCGCGCTGACCAGCGCCATCGGCGCCTCGCTGGTCGGTGTTGCGGTGGCGACCTATTTGATGGCGGCCGGACACGACACCATGTCGTGGGTCAGCTACGGGTTCGCGGGCGTCATCGCAGCCGGGCTGCCGGCGATCGAATACGTCTACGTTCGGCAGCTACGCCGCGGTTAGGCCGCGCATTAGTTGACTGCGAGCGGTGGCGCTAGCCGTGCTCGCCGTTGGACGAGCCGTGGCCATTCGACGAGCCGTGCCCGTTGCTCGACTCCTGATGTTCGCGCAGCGCCGTGAGGGCACGTTGCTCGGACATGTGACTCGCCTCGCGCAAGGCCGCGTCTTCCGACGCCGGGTCTGCGGTCAGCAGACTGCCGCTACCGGGCGAACCGGCCGACCCCAGCTTGTTCATGCGCTTGGGCAACGGTGCGCCCTGGTAGGCAAGCGGTACCGGGTGGCCATGGTCGTCGACCGGGCCGAGCGGCTGGTGCAGCTCGATGTAGGCGCCGTGCGGCAGGCGCTTGATGATACCGGTCTCGACGCCGTGTTCGAGCACCCCGCGGTCACTGCGCTGTAGCCCGATGCACCACCGGTAGGTGATGAAGTAGATGAACGGCGGCAGGACCACCATGCCGATACGCCCGATCCACGTCGTCGCGTTCAGCGAAATATGGAACTTGAACGCGATGATGTCGTTCATCGCGGCGAGTGTGAGCACCATGTAGAAGCTGATCGCCATCGCGCCGATAGAGGTGCGCACCGGCACATCACGCGGCCGTTGCAGCAGGTTGTGGTGCGCGTAGTCGCCGGTGAACCGCTTCTCCAAGAACGGGTAGACGACTAGCAGACCGAAAATCAGGCCCATGATGATCGCCACCCACACCGCGGCGGGGATGGTGTGGTGCCAGAAGTAGAACTCCCAAGCCGGCCAGATACGGGCCAAACCCTCGGTCCACATCATGTAGAAGTCCGGCTGAGAGCCCGCCGATACTTGAGATGGCTTGTAGGGGCCCAGATTCCAGATCGGGTTGATCTGCAACAGTCCGCCCATGATGCCCAGCACACCCACGATGGAGGCGAAGTAGGCGCCCGACTTGACGGCGAATCCGGGCATCACTCGCACGCCGATGACGTTGTGCTCGGTGCGGCCGGGGCCGGGGAACTGGGTGTGCTTCTGGAACCACACCAGCGCCATGTGCACACCGATCAGCGCCAGCATGATTCCGGGCAACAACAGGATGTGCAGCGCGTAGAGCCGCGGGATCAGGATGGTGCCGGGGAAGTCGCCGCCGAACAGCGCCCAGTGCAGCCAGGTTCCGATGATCGGCATGCCCAGCGAGATGGAAGACAGTGCCGCGCGCAGGCCGATACCGGAGAGCAGGTCGTCGGGCAGCGAGTAACCGAAGTAGCCCTCGAACATGGACAGGATCAGCAGCAGCGAACCGATGACCCAGTTGGCCTCGCGCGGTCTGCGGAATGCGCCGGTGAAGAAGATGCGCGCCAGGTGCACCATGATCGACGCGGAGAACATCAACGCGGCCCAGTGGTGGATCTGGCGGACGAACAGACCACCCCGGACTTCGAAGCTGATGTTCAGCGCCGTTTCGTAGGCGCGGGACATCTCGACGCCGCGCAGGGGCTGGTACACGCCGTTGTAGGTGACCTCGGCCATCGACGGGTCGAAGAACAGGGTCAGCCACACGCCGGTGATCAGCAGCACGATGAAGCTGTACAGGGCGATCTCACCGAGCAGGAACGACCAGTGCGTCGGGAACACCTTGTTGAGTTGGCGACGCACCGCCGCCGACGGGTGATAACGGGTGTCCATGGCTTCGCCCTGACTGGCCAGGACATCACCGATTTTGGGGGGATTCAGTTTAGGACTCATGTTGTTGTGCGCTCCCAGAATGCCGGTCCGACGGGTTCGATGAAGTCACCGTTCGCGACTAAATACCCCTTCGGGTCGATTGTGATCGGCAGCTGCGCCAACGCACGCGCCGCTGGGCCGAAGATCGGCTTGGCGAAGTGCAACGCGTCGAACTGCGACTGATGACATGGGCACAAGATTCGGTAGGACTGCTGCTCGTAGAGCGAGGAGGGGCAGCCCAGGTGTGAGCAGACCTTGGTGAACGCAAAGAACTCGCCGAAGTTGAAGCTTTCCTGCCCCTTGCGTTTGACCACGCGATCCACATCGCTGGGCTTGATTCGGATGAGCATCACCGGGTTACGGATACCCAACGAAATCGCCGACAACTTCTCATGAGATTCCACGGAAGTGCCGTCGCCGTCGGATTCGCGCCACGGAAAAACCGTCTCCATGCCGCCGGCGTCCATGTCTTCGGGGCGCATCTTGATGTACGGCGGTCCGTCATGAGCCCCGGTGGACCGTGCCAGGTAGATCGTTTCGCCCTTGAAGCGAGGCGTCCAACCCGACGTCCACAGCACCGCCTTCATGCCTTCAGCGGTGGGGACAACCGGCTTCCAGGGGTTCTTGATCAAGCCGCCAGCAAACGCCACCAGGGTGCCGAGGCCGAACGCGCCCATGCCTATCCCGAACGACGCTCCGATCAGCTTGCGGCGCCCGATCGTCGAGGCCTGGTAGGCGTCGCCGAGGTTCGCCACGACCGTCTTGCGGTCGATCTCGCGGGAGGCTCCGTCGTGCCGGTCCTGGATCGTAATCTCTTCAGGGATAAACTTTTTCTGGAAAAGCACCGCGCCGATGGCGATCGACAGAACGGACATTCCGAAGGTAAAGCCGTACAGCGGGGTGGCCAGCGAGTATAAGAAGTTGCCCTCGGTTCCCTCGGGCTTGTACTCCCACGGCCAGAACAGGAAAATCAGCAGCAGCGCAAATCCCAAGCCGCCGCCCAGCAAAAGCCACCGAGCCACCGAACGTTCGGCGCGCTTCTCGGCCTTGGTGCCTTCGACCGGCCAGCGCGGGGGCTTGTGGACGATCTGGACGCCGTCGATCTTGCTGCCGAGCTCCAGCAGTTCCTGCTGCGACATCGCGGCCAGCGCCGCGTCGTCAGGCTCCTTGTGGCCCAAGTCGGTGTCGGTCTCGGTGTCCGAGCCGACCTTGGCGTCAGCGCCGTCTTTCGGGTTTGACCCGTCGCTCATGTTCGCGCCCCAATCCACAGTGCCAGCCCGATGGCGGCGACCATGCCGATGATCCACATCGCCATGCCCTCGGGAGCGGGTCCGAATCCACCCAGTCCGTAGCCGCCTGGCGAGCGCTCCTCGGCCGCGGTCCGCACGTAGGCGATGATGTCCTTCTTCGACTCGAAAGACAGCTGACGGTCGGAAAACTTCGGCATGTTCTGCGGGCCGGTCAGCATCGCGGTGAGGATCTGCTGCTCATTGGCCTCGCCCAGGTCGGGTGCGTACTTTCCGGACGAGAGCGCCCCGCCCTTTCCGGTGAAGTTGTGGCACGAGGCGCAGTTGAGACGGAACAGGTCGCCACCGCGGCCCAGGTCAGTTCCCCGCAGCGACCGCATCGCAAGGCTGCCGTCGGGATTGCGGACCACGGTGGGGCCACCGCCGTTGGCCTGCACAAAGGCGCCGATCGCCTCGACCTGCGACTCGTCGAAGATCGGGTCCTTACGAGCCGCCTGCGCCTCACCGCGCATCGCGGGCATCCGGCCGGTCGACACCTGGAAATACACGGCCGCTTCGCCGACGCCGATCAGGCTCGGCCCGTGGTCGGGCACACCCTGCAGGTTGGCGCCGTGGCAGGACACGCACGAGGTGTCAAAGAGCTGTTTGCCGGTGCGCAACAGCGCCGAACCCGACTCGTCGGCGACCGCCACCTGTGGTGTCGGCGTCAGCACGGCTGCCATGCCGCCGGCGATGGTCAGGGCGATCAGCAGCAGCAGTCCGCCAGACAGCCGCCGATGCAGGCGCCGGCGGGAGCGACCACTCTTGCTGCCACCTGATCGGGTGGATCCCAGTCTCTTCAACTGAGCACTCCTGTCGTTTCTTTCAGTCCTGGGACGGGGGGCCTTCATCGGATGAAATAGATCACGGCGAACAGCGCGATCCACACAATGTCGACGAAGTGCCAGTAGTAGGAGACGACGATGCTGGCGGTGGCCTGCGCGGGGGTGAACTTGCTCATCGTGGTGCGGGCCAGCAGGAAGATGAACGCGATCAAACCGCCGGTGACGTGCAGCCCGTGGAAGCCGGTCGCCAGATAGAACACGCTGCCGTAGGCGCTGCCCGGGATGGTTGTCCCGTGGGTCACCAGGTTTACGTACTCATAGGCCTGGCCCAGGACGAAGAAGAGGCCCATGAAGAAGGTAACCAGATACCAGCGGCGCAGGCCGAAAACGTCGCCGCGTTCGGCCGCGAACACACCCATCTGGCAGGTGAACGACGAGGCGATCAACACCAGCGTCACCGGCACCGCCTGATACAGATTCAGTTCGGTCGGCGGCGGCGGCCAGTTCCCGCCGGCCTGCGCTCGCGCCGTGAAGTAGAAGGCGAACAGCCCAGCAAAGAACATGAGCTCACTGGAAAGCCACACTATGGTGCCGACACTGACCATATTGGGGCGATTCAGCGAATGCACCCGCGAGGTAATCGCAGTACCCGAGGTCCCTACAGCACTCGTCACATCCGCAAGTATGACGCTTTGTAGTTGTTGAACTCTACCCGGGGCGCAAATTAGTTCCACGCGTGTTGGCGTCGGCTCGGCGTTGGCTTGTTCGAGGGGCCGGGGAGCCCGGTTGGGAGCGGGTGATTCTCGTGGGACCATCGGCGACGTGGCTGCGTCGTACGAGGGTGTGTCGTCCGGGGACCACCGCCCGGCCTCGCCTGGTTCGGCACCGACCTGGCCCCAGGTCCTGGGGCGCTTGACGGACGGGCAGAACCTGACGCGGGGACAGGCCGGCTGGGCAATGGACCAGATCATGAACGCCGACGCGCGGCCGTCCCAGATCGCCGCATTCGCCGTGGCGCTGAAAATGAAGGGTCCGACCCCTGACGAGGTCAGCGAACTGGCCCACGTCATGCTCAGTCACGCTCTTCCGGTACCCCTCGATGCGGCACATGCGGACGCCGTGGACATCGTCGGCACCGGGGGCGACGGGTTCAACACGGTCAACCTGTCCACCATGGCTTCGATCGTGGTGGCCGCCGCCGGCGTACCGGTGGTCAAACACGGCAACCGGGCGGCGTCCTCGTTGGCCGGTGGCGCCGACACGCTGGAGGCGCTGGGGGTCCGCATCGACCTGGGGCCTGAACAGGTCGCGCGTAGCCTCGCCGAGTTGGGTATCGGTTTTTGCTTCGCGCCGCAATTCCATCCGTCCTATCGCCACGCATCCGCGGTGCGCCGTGAGATCGGCGTGCCCACGGTATTCAATCTCCTTGGGCCGCTTACCAATCCAGCGCGGCCGCGGGCCGGTTTGATCGGCTGTGCGTTCGCGGACCTCGCCGAGGTGATGGCCGGTGTGTTTGCTGCGCGCCGATCCAGTGTGCTGGTGGTGCACGGCGACGACGGCCTCGACGAGCTGACCACCACCACCACGAGCACTATCTGGCGGGTGCAGGCGGGGACCGTGGACAAGCTCAAGTTCGATCCCGCGGGCTTCGGGTTCGCGCGGGCCGAGCTCGACGAACTGCGCGGAGGCGATGCACAGGCCAATGCCGACGAGGTGCACGCCGTGCTGGACGGCGCGAACGGACCGGTGCGCGACGCCGTCGTGCTCAACGCCGCGGGCGCCCTGGTGGCACATGCGGGGTTATCCAGCCGCGCTGAATGGTTGCCGGCCTGGGAGGACGGATTGCGCCGTGCCAGCGCTGCGATCGACAGCGGGGCGGCCGAACAGCTGCTCGCGCGATGGGTGCGGTTCGGTCAGCAGGTCTGACCAGTCATTGAGGCCAGCCACCGCCTGCTCGCCCGCCAGCCGCGCCGAACGGGCCGTGGCCGCCCACGCCGCCCACGCGCCGGCCGACCCCAGCGGGGAGGCCCAACCTTCCCCTTCGGCGTCGCTCGCGCTGGTGACGCGGACGATGCGCACCCCGGGCGCCGCCAAAAAGCGCGCGATCAGCGCAGTCTCCTCGACCAGCGCGCCCCCGAGCGGAGCAAGCGACGGCAGAACCGCCTGGGCGCCAGCGTGAATGGCGTCGACCACGGGCATCGGCGGCACCCCGCGTCGGGCCGTACCCGCAGCCGCGAGCTGCCCGTAGCGGATGACGGCGAGGTGGTAGCCGCCACTGCCGTCCGGAGCCGCCGCGACGAGCTCGGGCAGGGCGGTCAGCGCGCGCAGACGCTGCCCGCGCCACAGCGCCTCGACGGCGACCGCGACGTGGTCACGCAGCCGTGCCGCGTTCTCATAGAGCCGGCGCTCGGCCAGCACGGCGACCTGCTCGACGGCCGCCGCCAGCGCGGCGTTGTCCAGTCCGTCGATCAACGCCCAGGCGCGCCGTGTCGCCTCGGCGTACTGCTCCGCAGTCACGTCGCGGGCGCCGGGACAGGGCGACAGCTCGACCTCCGGGCAGGCGGGACCGTGCAGCGCCGAGCGCGCCAGCCGCTTCGTGCAGGTCCTCACCCCGGTGAACCGGGCGAGCAGGGCGGCGGTGTCCACGGCGTCGGCGCGGGACCGGAACGGCCCCACGGCACGGTCGTGTCGAGGGTTGCGAACCACTGACATTCGTGGGAATGCCTCATCGGTGAGCACCACCCACCACCATCGGTGGGGGAATCGCGATCGGCGGTTGTAGGGCGGGGCATGGGCGGCCAGGAGGCGCAGTTCACGCACCCCGGCTTCCAGCGTGTGCGCGCATTCGACGTGGTCAACGGCGCTGGCCAGGCCGACCATCTCTTTCATCCGAACGCGCGGATCGGTGCCGTTGAAGTACTGGCTCACCCGGCGTCGCAGGTCTACCGCGGTGCCGACGTAGAGCACTTCACCGGACGGACCGCGGAACAGGTAGACCCCCGGTAGGCGGGGCAGGCCCTCGGCCAGCACCCGCTTGCGGCGTTGAGCCGGGGTCACGTCCGGCAGGTACGCGCGCAGGTCGGAGTAGGTGTGGATGCCCTGGTTGCCGACCCGCGCGATGAGTGCGTGCAGTACGTCGACGGTGGCGCGGGCGTCATCAAGAGCGCGGTGAGTGGGTTGGGTGGTCACCGCGAATATTCGCGCCAGTTCGGCCAGTCGCACGCTCGGGGCTTCTTCGCGGCTCAACACCCGGCGCGCCAGTCGGACCGTGCACAGGACCTTCGGTCGCGGCCATGCGATATGGCACCGCTCGGCGGCGGCGCGCAGGAAGCCGATGTCGAAGCCGGAGTTGTGGGCCACCAGCACCGAGTCGCCGGCGAATTCGAAAAACATCGGCAACACGGCGTCGATGGTCGGCGCGTCGCACACCATGGCCGTGGTGATGCCGGTCAGCCGAACGATTTGGGGTGGGATGGCCCGCTGCGGGTCGACGAGGGTGGCGAATTCACCAAGGACCGCGCCGCCGCACACCTTGACCGCCCCGATTTCGGTAATCGAGTCCGGGGTGGCGCCGTCGTGGCCCACCGCGCGTCCGCCGGTGGTTTCCAGGTCGACCACGACGAATGTGGTGTCGCGCAGCGACAGCTCCTCAGGAGGCGCCACCCATCCGTCCAACCCGGAAAAACTCAGTTGAGTCCCATCGGTCGCACCCACAGCGGTGACGTTAAGCATGCGCACCGACACGCGTTGGTTCCCACGCCGAGCTCAGTTCGCGTCAAGGAATGTCCGGGAAGGTTCGGCAATCCAGAGATGTCGGTGGTCACGGTTAGCGTGCGTTGCAGTCCGACTTAGCGAAGACGAGCCCGATTGACCTGAAGGAAGGGACCGACTCAGATGGCACACAGCAGCGGAACCGAAAGCAACGGTGGCGCAGCGGCCAGGCCGGGGGAGCCGGTGGTCATTGATTGCGACGATTGCGCGGTGCGCGGTCCTGGATGCCGCGAGTGTGTAGTGAGCGTGTTGCTCGGTGTGCCCGAATCCCTTTCGTACGACGAACAAGTCGCGTTGGAGGCGCTGGCCGAGGTCGGGTTGGCTCCGCGCTTGCGCCTCGTGCCGGTGCGGCGGGTCCATGCGGTCTCACCGAAGGGCGTGGCCTAGATCCGTGGTGTAGGGTCAACGAGCCCATGAACCTTGTTCACATAGAAATGACATAAATCTACCTAATTTCTTAACTCCCTCCTTTGGACAAACGTCGATATCGTTTCGTAACCTGTTTGAGACCTAAACCAGATCGGTGCATTTGCGCCGACGGCAGTTTAAGGAAGCAATCTTGAATCTCGATAGGCATTCGATCGCGCATGTAATGAAGCGGTCCGCCATCGGTTCGCTCGCGAGCTTCATTGTGTTCTCGGTAATTTCGGCCGCCAGCGTGATGGCCGATCCTGCCGAAGACGCGGTGGCGAAGCTGAGCGAGCTCTCCCGGCAGGCTGAACAGACCACCGAGGCGATGCATAGCGCACAACTCGATCTGAACGAAAAGCTGGCCGCCCAGCAGGCCGCGGAGCGGAAGCTTGCCGACGATCAGGCCGCCGCCGAAACGGCGAAAGCGCGACTCGCCACCTTCCAGAACGCCGTCAACAAGGTTGCCGCCGCCAGCTACATGGGTGGTCACACCGATGGTCTGACCGCGATCCTGACCGCGGAGTCACCGCAGATGCTGATCGAGGGACTGGCGGTCCAGCGTGTGATGGCGCGTCAAATGTCTTCGCAGATGGTCAGCTTCAAGGCCGCCGGTGACGAGGCCATAAAGGCTGAGCAGGCATCCGCGAGGTCCGCCGCCGACGCCAAGTCCGCCGCCGAGCAAGCCGCGGCCGTGCGCGCGAACCTGCAGCACAAGCAGAGTCAGCTGCAGGTCCAGATCGCCGTCGTCAAGTCGCAGTACCAAGCGTTGAGCCCAGATCAACGCAATGCCCTGGCCAACCCAGGACCGATGCCGGACCGAGTGCCCGACGGTGTTCCGGGCGGGCCCGCTCCCGAGGCGCTGCCGCCTGGTGCGCCGCCCGCGCCAGACGGTGCGCCCGCACCCGGCCAGGCGCCGATGCCCGGTGGCGTGTCCGGCGTGCCCTTCACATCGCCGGGAGGCGAAGGCGGAGACCGCGCGGTCGTCGTGCAGGCTGCGTTGACCCAGATTGGATCGCCCTACGTGTGGGGCGGCGCCGCGCCCGGCGGGTTCGACTGCTCCGGACTGGTGATGTGGGCGTTCCAACAGGCCGGTATCGCACTGCCACACTCCAGCCAAGCGCTGGCACATGGCGGTCAGCCGGTGTCGCTCGGAGAGTTGCAGCCCGGTGACGTGCTGACCTTCTACTCCGATGCGTCGCATACCGGTATCTACGTCGGCGACGGGATGATGGTCCATTCCTCCACCTACGGTCAGCCGGTGAAGGTGGTACCCATGGAGTCCTCCGGCCCGATCTACGACGCCCGCCGCTACTGACGGTCTCATCGCGGTGCCGCTGCGGCGCCGGCTCTCACTACTGCTGGCGAGTGTCTTCGTAACTGAGGCGGTAGCAGCGGCCGTTCTGCCGGTTCGTCCGGTGCACGATCGCCCCGCAGCGGCCACGCTGTCGGTTCCGCCGTCGGACCCGGCCGCGACGATATCGCTGATTGGTGATCGCGTCGTTCGACTGGTCAGTCTCGACGGTGCGGGAACCGACCGCCTGCTATCGCGTGTCGCTTCGGAGATCGGCGCCTCGATCGATGCGGTCGTGGGTTTCTGGGGAGCTGACTGGTCGCACGAAATCTCGGTGGTGGCCGCCGGTTCAGACGAACAGTTCCGGGCTGCCGCCGGTGGTGGTCCGCCGTCGCAGTGGGCGGATATTGCGGCGGTGACGGTGGTCGACCGCGTCGATCCCGCCAGTAGGTCGGTGGTCAACCCGCGGATTGTGTTCGCGCCCGGAGCGGCCGGCATGAGCGCAGGTGCACTGCGAATAGTGTTGACTCACGAGCTTTTTCACTACGCGGCGCGCGCCGACACCGCTATGAACGCGCCGCGCTGGCTCACCGAGGGCGTGGCCGATTTCGTTGCCCGGCCACAAGGCCAACTGCCCGCCGACGCGGCATCCGCGGCACTGTCGCTGCCGTCGGACCAAGATCTGGACACTCCCGGGCCGCAGCGCTCGCTGGCCTACGACCGGGTCTGGTGGTTCGCACGGTTCGTCGCAGACGCCTACGGACCGACTAAGCTGCGTGCGCTCTACGCAGCTGCGTGCGGTGTCGGGCATTCCGATCTGCCCACCGCGTTCCGTGGCGTGCTCGGCGTCGACTCTGCCGGTCTGCTGGAGCGTTGGCAGCAATGGATGGCGACCCAGTCCTGATCCGCACGTCGCCAGCTCAGTCTGATGGCCTGGCTTTTCCTCGCGCCGCTTCCGCAGCGCGCATCGTCGCCAGGCTAACGTGACCTGGTGAGCCGGGTCCTGCTGGTAACCAACGACTTTCCG
>JAVROG010000264.1:0-5047 GCA_032162865.1 Mycobacterium sp.
GGCAACACCATCAACCACGCGACCAGCTACTGGGTGGGCAACCACTCCAAGCGGGTGTTCACCGAGAAGGTCGACATCGTCTCCGGTATCGGCTACGACAAGGTCGATGCGGACAATCCGGCGTTCCGGTTCGTCAACGTCTACCGGGTGGTGTCCAACCTCGGAGTGTTCGATTTCGGCGGCCCGGACCGCACCATGCGCGCGGTGAGCCTGCACCCGGGCGTTGCGCCTGACGACGTTCGCGAAGCCACCTCGTTCGAGGTGCACGGCCTCGATGGTGCGAGTGAGTCCAGGCTGCCGACCGAGGACGAACTGCGGCTGATCCGGGAGGTCATCGACCCGAAAGCGCTGCGCGACAGAGAAGTACGTTCGTGAAGTTGCGTACCCCACTGACCGAGTTGGTCGGCATCGAGCATCCGGTGGTACAGACCGGGATGGGCTGGGTGGCCGGTGCCCGATTGGTGTCCGCCACGGCCAACGCCGGCGGCCTGGGCATCCTGGCGTCGGCCACCATGACGCTGGACGAGCTCGCAACGGCTATCGGCAAGGTCAAGGCCACGACCGACAAGCCCTTCGGAGTCAACATGCGCGCCGATGCGGCCGACGCCGGCGATCGCGTAGAACTGTTGATCCGCGAGGGCGTGAAGGTGGCGTCATTCGCGCTTGCTCCCAAGCAAGAATTGATAGCGCGGCTGAAAGAGGCCGGCGCGGTGGTCATCCCGTCGATCGGTGCCGCCAAACACGCGCGCAAGGTCGCCGGTTGGGGTGCGGACGCGATGATCGTGCAGGGCGGCGAAGGCGGCGGCCACACCGGCCCCGTGGCTACCACGCTGCTGCTGCCGTCCGTGCTGGACGCGGTCAAGGACTCCGGCATCCCGGTAATCGCGGCGGGTGGTTTCTTCGACGGACGCGGGCTGGCCGCGGCGCTGTCGTACGGCGCCGCCGGCGTGGCGATGGGGACCCGTTTTCTGCTCACCTCGGATTCCACCGTGCCCGACGCGGTCAAGCAGCGGTACCTGGAGTCGGCACTGGACGGCACCGTCGTCACCAGACGCGTCGACGGTATGCCGCACCGGGTACTGCGCACCGGGCTGGTGGAGAAGTTGGAAAGCGGCTCTAGGGCAAGGGGTTTCACTGCGGCGGTGGGTAATGCCGCGAAGTTCAAGAAGATGTCGCAGATGAGCTGGCGGTCGATGATCACCGACGGCCTGGCCATGCGACACGGACAGGAACTGAGCTGGTCGCAGGTGGTGATGGCGGCCAACACCCCGATGCTGCTGAAAGCCGGCCTGGTCGAGGGCAACACCGAAGCCGGGGTGCTGGCCTCGGGTCAGGTGGCCGGCATCCTGGACGATCTACCGTCGTGCGCCGAACTGATCGAGTCGATTGTTCGGGACGCGATCGAGCATCTGCAGTCCGCCTCAGCGCTGGTGGAGTAGCTGACGGGTGTCGACTAGGCTCTCTCAGCTATGTCGACCGTCGAGATGGACCACGCGGCGCCCGAGTCTGCCGCGCACCATGCGCTACCCGATCCGGGTGAGGCGGTACCCAGGCTTGCGCTACCTACGGTCGGGATCTTTCTCGCTGCCCTGACCGCCTTCGTCGCGGCGACCCGAAATTCGTGCCTCGGTGCCGAGCGTGAATTTCACGACGCGACACGCCGACATGCCGTCGCGGGATTCACTCTTGGCGGTCAGGATCGCCACCCGGCAGCGCGCATTGCCGCAACGACCCGGGCGATGAAAGTGCCCTGCCAGTAACGCAATAAATCGCTGCTGACCCTGATGATCGTCCAGCCCAGATCGAGCAATGCGGTGTAGCGATCGATGTCCCGGTCGCGCTGCGCGGGATCCGTCCAGTGCTGCGGTCCGTCGTACTCGATGCCCACGCGCAACTCTTCGTAACCCATATCGACGCGGGCAACAAAGTCCCCGTACTCGTTGCGGACCACGATCTGCGTTTGCGGCCGGGGAAGGCCCGCATCGATCAACGCCAGCCGGGTTCGCGTCTCCTGCGGAGATTCCGCGCCGCCGTCGACCAGTGGCAAAACGCGTCGTAGCCGAACCAGACCGCACGCGCCGGCATGCCCATCGATGACGGCCTCCACGTCGGCGATCTTGACATCAGTCGCGTTCATCACGGCATCAAGCCGCTGGACTGCGTGCTGTCGGGTGATTGTTAGCCGTCCAATATCGAAAGCCGTGCGAGCCGGGGTGGTCACCGCGATCCCGCCGACGGTCAGCACCTCTCGCGGCGCCAACGTATCGGAATGCACGACGATGCGCGACGGAGGCTTCCGGTTGTCGTGCACCAGTTCCGCGTCCAGCGACGGGCTGACCCACTTCGCGCCGAGTAGCGCGGCTGCCGAATTGCCGGCAACGATTCCTCGCCGGCGCGACCACAGCCACGCCGCCTCTGCGCGCTGACTCGCCGACAGCTCTATACCGGTTGGGCTGTAAACGCCCGGATAGACGGGTTCATAGAGGGCGCGCATCGCGCGCTCTGGAATTGCACCTGCAGCCAGGGCTTCGGCGCCAAGAAACGGCCAGTCCATGCCCGCATGCTGTCACCGCCCGCCGATAGGCCGTCCCCACCGATCCACAGCCACATCGAGCGTGAATTTCACGACGCAACACGCCAATTCAGCGTCGCAGGATTCACGCTCGGCGCGAGAAAGGGCCTAGAGCCGCTCGATGATGGTCACGTTCGCGGTGCCGCCGCCCTCACACATCGTCTGCAATCCGTAGCGGCCGCCGATGCGCTCCAGCGTGTTCAGCATCGTGGTGAACAGCTTGGCGCCGGTGGCACCCAAGGGATGCCCGAGCGCGATCGCGCCGCCGCTGGGGTTGACCTTTTCCGGGTCGGCCTTGATCTCCTTGAGCCAGGCGAGAACCACCGGTGCGAAGGCTTCGTTGATTTCGACGGTGTCGATGTCGTCGATAGACAGGCCCGTCTTTTCCAGCGCATAACGAGTCGCCGGGATCGGCCCGGTCAACATGAAGACGGGGTCGGCAGCGCGGGCGCTGATGTGGTGGATGCGCGCGCGCGGCTTCAGCCCATGGTCCTTGACGGCCTGCTCGGACGCCAGCAGCACCGCGCTGGCACCGTCGGAAATCTGGCTGGCCATCGCCGCGGTCAGCCGACCGCCTTCGACCAACGGCTTCAACCCGGCCATCTTTTCCAGCGACGACTCGCGCGGCCCTTCGTCCACCCGGAATGGTCCGGATTCCGTTTCGACAGTGATGATTTCGTTGTCGAAGTTGCCGCCGCGGATCGCTGCGAAGGCGCGCTCATGACTGGTCAGCGCGTAGCGCTCCATCTCCTCGCGCGATAGGTTCCACCTCTCGGCGATCAACTCCGAACCACGGAACTGCGAGATCTCCTGGTCGCCGTACCGGTGCAGCCATTGCTTGGATTCGTTGGTGGGCGAGGTGAACCCGAATTGTTCACCGACGATCATCGCCGACGAGATCGGGATCTGACTCATGTTCTGCACGCCACCCGCCACGATCAGGTCCGCGGTGCCGGACATGACCGCTTGTGCGCCAAAGGAAATCGCCTGTTGGCTGGAGCCGCACTGCCGATCCACGGTGACACCGGGCACCTCTTCGGGATAACCGGCGGCCAGCCACGAGAGTCGGGCAATGTTGCCCGCTTGGCCGCCGATGGCGTCGACGCAGCCGGCGATCACGTCGTCGACGGCGGCCGGGTCGACGTCGATCCGGTCCAGCAGTCCGCGCCATCCCAGGGCACCCAAGTCGACCGGGTGTATCCCGGCCAACCCACCGCCGCGCTTGCCAACCGCGGTACGCACAGCATCGATGACGTACGCCTCCGGCATGTTCAGACTCCTTCTTTCTGGATCCCGCCCAGAACGATGGCGAGATATTTTTGACCCACCTGCACAGCGGTGAGCGGTCCGCCCGGTTGATACCAGCGCACCGACACCCACGTGGTGTCACGGATGAAGCGGTAGACCAGATCGACGTCCAGGTCGCGCCGGAAGTAGCCCTGCTTGACGCCCTGATTGATGACGTCGATCCACATCTGCCGCTGCTGCTTGTTCAGGTCCTCGATGTAGGAGAACCGAGGCTGCGACGAAAGTCGTTGCGCCTCATCCTGATAGATGACGACTTGCGCGTGCCGGTGCTCAATGGCCTCGAACGACGTCATGAACAGGCCCTTGAGGCGCTCCAGTGGATTTGGTTCGCTCTCGACGATCTCGTGGTAGCGCTCGAACAGCCAATCCAGGAACCCGCGCAGCAGTTCGTCGACCATCTCCTCCTTGGAGGCGAAGTGGTGGTACAGACTGCCAGACAAAATGCCGGCGCCGTCGGCGATGTCGCGCACCGTGGTGGCTCGCAACCCGCGCTCGGCGAACATCACCGCGGCGAGTTCCAACAACTCGTCTCGGCGGCTGTTAGCCTGACCGGCCACTCGCTCCACTCGCTCAGAGTATCAACCAAGCGCTTGCTCGGCCAACGTTGGGGCCGCGGTGCCGGAAATGTTGGCCAACCGCGGCGCCTTCTTGCAGTTGTTTTCAGCTCGGGCGCCCACGCCGCTGGTTCTCCTGACTTGGGCAAGTTGCAAGGCCTTGGCATCGGGAATTCCGGCTACGGCAATAGGCGTCGGCAACACCGGCCAGGGAAACTTCGGCCTCGGAAACGGCGGCAGCGTCAACACCAGGTTCGGAAACGCGGGCCAATTCAACACCGGCTTGGGGAACGCGGGCAGCTTCAACACCGGCATGGACAATTCCGGAGCCGTCAACACCTTCGATGGCAATTCGGGCGCCTTGAACACGGGCTTCTGGAATTCGGGCGACTTCAACACGGGTTTCGGGTCCACCACCAACGTCAGCGGCACTACTAACTCGGGCTTCACCAACACCGGTAGCTTCGTTTCAGGCTTCAACAACACACTCACCGGCAGCGGTAACGCCTATGCCTCAGGCTTCTTCAACAGCGCCGGCGGCGGTTCAATTCTCAACGGCTACGTGTCGGGCCTCTTCAGCCTCACTGAGCTGCTGAAGAATCTCTAGGCCGGT
>JAVROG010000265.1:0-3584 GCA_032162865.1 Mycobacterium sp.
TCCAGCCGGTTCTCGGCCTTGGCGTCCAGGTAGCGGAAGAGCAGCACGGTGAATGCGACGATCAGCAGCAGCGACCAACCGTAGGTGATCTTCAAGTAGTGCAGCCCGCGGCCGTACCTCATCCACCGGTAAATCAACCAGTCGTCCAGCGTCAGGAAGCCATAGATCCCCAGCCAGGCCGGCCAGTTGCGCACCAGCGAGTTCTGCAGCACCACGGTCATCAGGAACGGGAACAGCATCATCGAGTAGTAGCCCTGGGCCAGGGGCAGCACCAGCCAGGAACACAGCAACAGCACGCCCGACGAGCTGGTGAACCAGAACAGCGGGTCCCGGGTTCGGTAGTAGCGGTACAGCAGCCAGAGCGCGCCGATCGCAATCAGAATGAAGAGAATTCGCAGGGACACGATCAGCCAGGTGGGCAGGCCGAAGTACACCCCGTTGCCCTCGATCGAGCTGTTGAAGTAGTCCCGGGTGCCCCCGATATACGGCAGCGTGCGCGTGACGAAGTCCATCGGGTCGCTGACCAATGGCCAGGCGGCCAGGTTGACGACGGCGGGGACCGCGATGGCCGGTACCAGCGTCCGCCACTGGCGGTTGAGCAGAGGCAGCAACAGCAGCGGCGCGAGCACGGGTTTCAGCGTCAAGGTGAGCCCGATTACCAGGCCGGCCCACCACTGGTGCGCGACTTTCCCGTCCAGCAGCCACCGCAAGAAAAGCACTTCGGCCAGCAGCACGCACCCGTTGATGTTGGTGAACACCAGCGTGCTGGTCACGCTTTCCGTGCAGAACATGGCCAGCAGCAGGGCGGGGGCGGCCACCGAGGACAGCGTGTAGTTGAACAACCGCAGCAGTAGGTACCAGGCAATCAGGATCGCCACGGTGTTGATTCCGATGAACAGGTAGCGCGACGGCGTGAAGGACAGGTATCCGAAGGGCGCCATCAGCAGCGTGCCACCCGGCGGATAAAGGTAGTGCGGGTCCACGTAATCGAAGTGCTCGTTGTAGATGTCGAGGCCGTGCCGAAAGTTCGACACCGCCCGGTAGACCGGCTTGAAGTCGTCGGTGATGTTGCCGTTGAGTGTGAGCACGATGCTGCGGTGCAAAACCGAGAGAAGGGCGAGCGGCCACAGCGCCGAGCGCAGGATTGTCGCCGTACTCGGCGGCCCGGTCCGGGGATCGAATGCGGCCAGCAGCGAGGCGCGCAAGCCGGTTCGAGTCGAGTCAGCTCCCGTCACCAGCGCACCGTACACCGGCGCCGGCCCCGAAGTGTCAGGCGGGACAGTACGTGTCGGTTGCGGGCAGCTTGCCGCTGTCGAGATAGCCGACCATCGGCGGAATCGCGCAAGGCGTGTAGATGCTCGCGCCATGGCCGATGCCCTGCCACATCACCCGTCGGCTGGCCGCGTTCGCATTGATGATCGTGGCCGCGGTCGCCGCGACGCCTTCGGAGCCCACGATCGGGTCGTTCTGCACGCCCAGCAACACGACGTCGACCTTGACGTCCTTGGGCGGCGCCGGCGGCGAGATGGTCGGCCAGTGCACGCACTTGATCAAGTTGAGTGCGGCGACCGTGCCGAACTGGGGATAGAGCTTGCCCCAGGCGACCACGAGTTCGCGGACCCGGTCCGGGGTCGGACGATTGATCGCGTCGCTGCAGGAGTTGACGAACTGACCGTCGGTGTCCTGGGTGGCATCGGCGTGGTTGATCAGGTTGGTCAGCTGGTTGGCGTCGCCGGAGCGGGCGGCCGCCAGCGCGTTGGCCAGACTCGTCGTGGCGTTGACGCGGCCGCCGGAGGGGAAGCCCAACGCGACGGTGATGGCGTTGACGACTTCGGCCAACGATGCGCCGCCGGGCCCCCTACCGGCGCGGGCATCGGCCAGCAGCGCGCTGACGGCGCCCTTGGGATCGGGACCCAGCGCGCAGTTCACCGCGACGCATTGCGCGGCGAACGCGTCGAGTGCGGCCTGCTGGCCTTTGACCTGTTGCTCGGCGGCCGCTTCGGCGTTGACCCCCAACGCAATCGGGGAGTCGAGCATCAGCCGGGCGACCTTGTCGGGCCGCGACGACGCGTAGGCCAGCGCGACCTGGGCACCGTTGCCGATGCCGAGCAGCGCGACCTTCGGTACGTCCCACAGACTGCGCAGTCGCTCGATGTCGGAGGCGGCGTGTGAGTTGTCGTAGGCGCTGTCACCGGGCGCGATGGCGTCGGTGCAGTTAGTTGTGGCGGTGTTGGAGACGTCGGACAGATTGGCGACCGGGTCGTCGCCGCTCTGGAATTGCGCCTGATCGCGCATCGCCTGGCGGTCGAGGTGATCCCGACAGTCGAGCGGGCTCGACATGCCGATGCCGCGGCGATCTACGGCGACGATCGGATGGGCCTGCAAGAGGTCGGCGCCTGCCCGGGAAAGCCACACCGGCAACTGCGCCGAGGACGGCACGTCGGAGCCCGTGGTCAAGACGAGGGGGCCCGCGTCCTTTGGAGTCTGATTCGACCGGGCGCGCACCACGCCGATGGTCACGGTCCCCGACCCGCCGTTGACCGGGTCGAGGTCGGCGTCGTAGTTCGCGCAATCCAGCTGGACACCGCCGGGCGCCGGGCGGATGCCGGCGTCGGTGAACACCTTCGACGTGCAGTCGCGCCACGACAAGTCGTTCTTGGGGGCGGCGATCGGGGGCGGACCGCTGGGCGCGGGCTTCGTCGTGGCCGCACCTTGCGGTCGGGCGCCGGCATTGGTCGCGAAGCGCGGGTCCGCGCCCAGACCCGGGACGCAGCCGGTCAGCAACGCGGTCAGGGCGACCAGGGTCGTCGCGGACCTGATGTGCCGACTCATGCCGACCACAGTAGCCATCCCACGCCGTTTCGCCGGGCTAGGAGACCGGGGCCCGCACGTAGCGCGTGTACAGGTAGCCGGCATCGTCGGTCAGAACGTGGGTGCAGTCCATGCGGGTCAGCGCCTGACCGGGACCCGTCGCGATGCGCCGCGCCAGCCCGCCGACGACGTACGGCGCGATCGTCAGACACAGCTCGTCGAGCATGTCGCACTGCATGAACGAGCCGAGCAGCATCGGCCCGCCTTCGGTCAGAATGCGCCGCAATCCGCGAACCCGCAGGATCGCCAGCAGCGCGACCGCGTCGACCTTGCCGGGGTCGCTGCCGGAACAGTCGATGACTTCGGCCAGGTCGCCGAGGTGGCGGCGTGTCTCGTCGGCCGTGGCCGTGCAGGTGAGCACCAGGGGTGGCACCTCGGTCCGGGTGAACACTCCCAGATCCCGTTCCAGGCGACCGGAGTTGGTGACGATGGCCAATTGCGGGACTTCACTTTGCCCTCGGGCCTGGCGGCGCTGGCGCTGGCCGACGCCCGCGTGCGCGCCGGAGTAACCCTCGACCCGCACGGTGCCCGCACCGACGACGATGACGTCCGCGAGTTCGCGCAGCAGAAAGAAGATCAATCGGTCACCGGGGCCGGCCATCGGGCCGGTCTTACCTTGGGCGGTGGCCCCGCCGTCGATGCTGGTGATGAAATTCGCCCGCACCCAGGTCTTGTCCTCGTCCGGGTAGGCATAGAGCGCAGGGAGCTCGCCG
>JAVROG010000266.1:0-11357 GCA_032162865.1 Mycobacterium sp.
CGGGTGTTCACGCCTGTTCGGCGACGTTTGGCGCTGCCCGTTCGGCCGCGATCAGCTCGTTGAGCCACTTGACCTCGCGCTCGCTGGACTCGAGCCCGAGCTGATGCATTTGCCGGGTATAGCGGTCGAACGAGTTACTGGCCCGCGCCACCGCGTCTCGCAGACCTTCGCGACGCTCCTCGACCTGACGACGTCGGCCCTCCAGGATGCGCATGCGCGCCTCCGCCGGAGTGCGGTTGAAAAACGCCAGGTGAACGCCGAAGCCGTCGTCGGTGTAGTTGTGCGGGCCAGTGTCTTCCACCAGCTCACCAAGGCGCTCGCGGCCCTTGTCGGTCAGCTGATAGACCCGACGCGCCCGTCGCACCGGGGTTCCGGCGGGTGCGGCATTTTCGGCGATCAGGCCGTCGGCCTGCATGCGTCGCAGGGCTGGGTACAGCGAACCGTAGGAAAACGCCCGGAACGCGCCAAGCAGGCCGGTAAGCCGCTTGCGCAGCTCGTAACCATGCATGGGCGACTCGATCAGGAGACCCAGGATGGCGAGCTCAAGCATCGATTCACCCCCTTTTGGATAGCTGGTTGCATAGCTGGTTACGTCGGCCGGTTAGAACGATTCGACGCGTCGCGTCATAGTATCGCCCCGATATATTAGCGACAACACCACCGGGCGTTAGTGCGCCGTTCGTCACAGCCGCACGGGAGCCACACCAGGCCCGCCGGGATGCGCTTACTAGGACGGATAGTGCACTTGTTTGACGGTGCCGTCGCCCGCGAACTCGATATAGCCACTGCCGTAATCGCTGGAGACGTACACCGTCAGCGACAACGCTCCCGGTGTGGTCGGGTCTTTGGCCGGCTCGATGATCAGATACGTGGACTTCACGTCCGGCTGTTTGATCCCGACAGTCTCCGGAGCGCCCCGCAAGATGCCTACCGCCGCCTTCACATCGAACTTGCCGAGATCAACGAGGGCGTTGTCGACGCCGCTCTTCGAGTCGCTGGACGGATCACCCCAGCCGCCTCGGTAGGTGTAGCTCAGCACCCGGCGGTCGTCTTTGGCGTCTTGGCGGTCCAGCGATGCGTACTCCGGATAGATCACCAACCGGTACCCGATGGTGTCGCCGAACCGTTTGCGAGCCTGTTCCATCAGCCCGGTCAGCCCGCCGAGCGACTGCAACTGTTTGGGTGGGGTCAGTACCACCGCAGCGATGCCGTCCGACTTGGCGCCCGGATCCGCCGTGAAGTCCAGCGGGGAGGTGGTGTTTCCGTACAAGCCCCAACCGATGCCGATGCCCAGCAACACCGTCACGCCGAAAGCTGCCGCGGTGAGGCCCCATCCGTTTCGCCCCGCCCGGTTCTTGAGCGCCGGCATCTGCGCGCGCGTCTGCGTGGCGGGCGCGTCCTGCGCGGATTGCAGATCGTCCACCAGGCTCTGCAGGTCACCCAGCGTCACGGCGTTGGTTGCCGAGCCGACCCGATCGCGATGTTCCTCCATCGACAACTCGCCGTCGTTGAGCGCGTTGTCGAGAATCCGGCACGCATCCTGCCGGTCACTGTCCCTCGCCCGGGTCGCCGGTGATCCGCCACGATATTTCGCCACGGACATGATCGTAAGAGTCGGTCGTCACCGCGGCGCCCGGTGTGATCACCCAATACCTACCCAAGCGTGCGACATCAGCCACGCTCGCGTATCGGCGGTGCCGACGGAGACGTACTCTGGTCAGCGTGCGACTGCAGCGACAGGTGGTGGACTACGCGCTCCGGCGGCGCTCACTGCTGGCCGAGGTGTACTCGGGACGCACCGGTGTGTCCGAAGTGTGTGACGCGAATCCTTATTTGCTGCGCGCAGCAAAGTTTCACGGGAAACAAAGCCAGGTGATGTGCCCGATCTGCCGCAAGGAGCCGCTCACGCTGGTGTCCTGGGTTTTCGGCGAACATCTCGGCCCAGTCTCGGGCTCCGCCCGCACTGCAGAAGAGTTGGTGCTCCTGACCACCCGTTTTTCGGAGTTTGCTGTCCACGTGGTGGAGGTATGCCGCACCTGCAGCTGGAACCACTTGGTGAAGTCGTACGTCCTCGGTGCGGCGGCCCCACCGAAGGGCTCTGGCCGGCGGACGGCACGCAACGGCACCCGTACGGCCAGTGAATAACGAAGGGCGCCACCACCAGTCGTCCAGCGACAGACCGGAGAGTGGGGCGCAACCATCCCAGCGGCCTCCCGTGCCACCGGATGACCGGTTGACCACGATCATTCCGTCCGTATCCGATGACCGGTCACCTCGCCATGCCGATCCGATCGACGAGGTGAAAGCCGCCCTCGACAGTCCGCCGTCTACGGCTCCGCCGCGCGATCCGCTCGACCAGGTCAAAGCCGCGCTGGGTTCCGCGTCGCCGCGCCCCGGACACGAACGGCTCAGCGGCACACGACGCCCGCCGAGCGGGCCGCCGCCCCCGCCGGGCCCGGCCGGCCCGGCCCGCGGCCGGACCCCCGGACCGAAGCCCAGCTGGTCCCAGCAAATCAACTGGCGATGGGTCCGGCGTTCGCTGTATCTGAGCGCGGCGGTGATGATCCTGCTGCCGATCGTCACCTTCACGATGGCGTACTTCATTGTCGACGTTCCACGCCCCGGTGATATCCGGACCAATCAGGTCTCCACGATTCTGGCCAGTGATGGCGGCGAGATCGCCAGAATCGTTCCACCTGAGGGCAATCGGGTCGACGTCAACCTCAGCCAGGTCCCGGTGCACGTGCGACAGGCGGTGATCGCTGCCGAGGACCGCGGGTTCTACTCGAACCCCGGTTTTTCGTTCAGCGGGTTCGCCCGGGCAGCCAAGAACAACCTGTTCGGCGGTGACCTGCAGGGTGGTTCGACGATCACCCAGCAGTACGTCAAGAACGCTTTGGTCGGTTCCGCGCAACACGGGTTGAGCGGGGTGATGCGCAAGGCCAAGGAACTGGTCATCGCCACCAAGATGGCGGGGGAGTGGTCCAAAGACGATGTGCTGCAGGCCTATCTGAACATCATCTACTTCGGCCGTGGCGCCTACGGAATCTCAGCGGCGTCCAAGGCCTACTTCGACAAGCCCGTCGAGCAACTCACCGTCTCCGAAGGTGCACTGCTGGCCGCGCTGATCAGGCGTCCCTCCACTTTGGACCCGGCCGTCGACCCTGAAGGCGCGCTCGCCCGCTGGAACTGGGTCCTGGACGGCATGGTGGAGACCAAGGCGCTGCCGGCCAATGACCGTGCCACGCAGGTATTTCCGAAGACCGTCTCGCCAGATCAAGCCCGCGCGGCGAACCAGACCGTCGGCCCCAACGGGCTGATACAACGGCAGGTCACCCAGGAACTGCTCGAGCTGTTCAACATCGATGAGCAAACCCTCAACACTCAGGGCCTGCAGGTCACCACCACGATCGATCCTCAAGCTCAGCAGGCCGCCGAAAAGGCGGTCTCGAAATACCTCGAGGGGCAGGATCCCGACATGCGGGCCGCCGCGGTGTCGATCGACCCCCACAACGGCGCGGTGAAGGCCTACTACGGGGGATCCAACGCCCTCGGTTTCGACTTCGCGCAGGCCGGCCTGCAGACCGGGTCGTCGTTCAAGGTGTTCGCCCTGGTCGCCGCTCTCGAGCAGGGCATCGGTCTGGGCACCCAGGTGGACAGTTCCCCGTTGACTGTCGACGGGGTCAAGATCACCAACGTAGAGGGCGAAAGCTGCGGGACCTGCAATCTCGCCGAGGCGTTGAAGATGTCGTTGAACACCTCCTACTACCGGCTGATGCTCAAACTCAAGGGCGGCCCGCAGGCGGTCGCCGACGCCGCCCACCAGGCCGGTATCGCCGAGAGCTTCCCCGGTGTGCCACACACGCTTTCGGAGGATGGCAAAGGTGGGCCGCCCAACAACGGGATCGTGTTGGGGCAGTATCAAACGCGGGTGATCGACATGGCCACGGCCTACGCCACGCTGGCTGCCTCCGGCCTCTACCACCGCACACACTTCGTGCAGAAGGTGGTCAACGCCGAAGGGCAGGTCCTCTTCGACGCCGGCGGCGCCGCCAACAGCGGTGATCAACGTATCCCCAAGGCGGTAGCCGACAACGTGACCGCGGCCATGCAGCCGATCGCCGGATATTCGCGCGGTCACAACCTGGCCGGCGGCCGGCTGTCGGCGGCCAAAACCGGTACCACCCAGTTGGGCGACACCACCTCGGACAAGGACGCCTGGATGGTCGGGTACACACCGTCACTGGCCACGGCCGTGTGGGTAGGCACCGTCAAGGGTGACCAGCCCCTGGTGACCGCGTCCGGGGGAGCCGTGTACGGCTCGGGCCTCCCGTCGGACATCTGGAAGGCGACGATGGACGGCGCCCTGAAGGGCACCCAGAACGAAACCTTCCCCAAGCCGACAGAGATCGGTGGCTACGCGGGCGTGCCGGTGGCGCCGCCCCCGCCGCCGCCGCCATCGGAGACCGTGATTCAGCCCACTGTCGAAGTGGCGCCGGGGATCACCATCCCGGTTGGGCCACCCCAAACGATTACCGTTGCGCCCCCGGGGCCCCCGGGGCCGACGGGACCTTCAGGCCCTGCGCCCCCTAACGTTCCCCAATCGCCCCCGTGACCCCTCCGGTGATGAAGGCACAGCCCGAACGCGCCACCATATCGCCGCAACCGCTAGCCGCTGACCGCCGTAGCGCAGACAGCCGCGATTGCCCCAGCCGCAACGATGTGTTGGGCGCCGCCCTGGCGAACCTCGTCGGCGGACCGGTGGGACGGCACGCGCTGATCGGCCGCACCCGGTTCATGACCCCGCTGCGGGTGATGTTCCTGATTGCGCTGGTGTTCCTGGCGCTCGGCTGGTCGACGAAAGCGGCGTGCCTGCAGAGCAACGGCACCGGGCCAGGTGATCAGCGTGTCGCCAACTGGGACAACCAACGCGCCTACTACGAGCTGTGTTACTCCGATACGGTGCCGCTCTACGGTGCGGAGTTGTTGAGCCAGGGCCGGTTTCCGTACAAGTCCAGCTGGATCGAGACCGATAGCGGTGGTGCACCGCAGATCCGCTACGGCGGCCAGATCGCCGTGCGCTATATGGAATATCCGGTGCTGACCGGGGTGTACCAGTACCTGTCGATGGCGGTTGCCAAGACCTATACGACGTTGAGCAAGGTCGCCCCGTTGCCGGTGGTGGCCGAGGTGGTGATGTTCTTCAATTTCGCGGCGTTCGGGCTGGCACTGGCCTGGCTGGCCACCGTCTGGGCGTCCGCGGGCCTGGCGGGTCGCCGGGTGTGGGACGTCGCGCTGGTCTCCGCTTCACCCTTGCTGATCTTTCAGATTTTCACCAACTTCGATGCGTTGGCAACGGCTTTCGCTATGAGTGGGCTGTTGGCGTGGGCGCGGCGCAGACCGCTGCTGGCCGGCATCTTGATCGGGTTGGGAGTGGCGGCCAAGCTGTATCCGCTGTTGTTCCTGGGACCGTTGCTGGTGCTGGGTATCCGGTCCGGACGGCTCAGGGATGTGGCGCGTACCGCGATGGCCACCGCGGCAACCTGGTTGGTCGTGAATCTGCCGGTGATGGTGCTCTATCCGCGCGGTTGGTCGGAGTTCTTCCGGCTCAACACCCGTCGCGGCGACGATATGGATTCGCTGTTCAACGTGGTGAAATCCTTCACCGGCTGGCAGGGTTTCGACTCCTCGCTGGGCTTCTGGGAGCCGCCGACGAGACTCAACACAGTCGTCGCGGTGCTGTTCGTATTGTCATGCGCGGCAATCGCCTACATCGCGTTAACCGCACCGCAACGGCCGCGTTTGGTGCAACTGGCTTTCTTGGTCGTCGCGGCCTTCCTGCTGACCAATAAGGTCTGGAGTCCCCAATTCTCGCTTTGGCTGGTGCCATTGGCGGTGTTGGCTGTGCCGTATCGGCGGGTCCTGTTGGCGTGGATGACGATTGACGCATTGGTCTGGGTTCCGCGGATGTACTTCCTGTACGGCAACCCGAACCGTTCGCTCCCCGAGCCGTGGTTCACGACGACGGTACTGCTGCGCGATGTTGCGGTGATGGCTCTGTGCGCGTTGGTCATTCGCCAGATCTATCGGCCGGAAGAAGATCTGGTGCGCTGGCAGGGCAGAGTCGACGACCCCTCGGGTGGAATCTACGACTTGGCCCCCGACGCGCCACCCGGCTGGCTGCCGAAGTGGTTGCGTCCGGTGTCCTTACGGCGCCCGCTACCTCCGGCGGCATCGTCGGAGACCGAGGCTGAATTCAGCACTGCCGCCGGAACTGGCTGATGCAGATCGCCATTCCGCTGTTTCCCCGGTTTACGGCACTGGATGCGGTCGGGCCCTATGAAGTCCTGCAACGTATTCCGTCGATAGAGGTCGTGTTCGTCGGACATCAGCGCGGCGAGGTGCGAACCGAGAACGGCATGCTCGGGGTCACGTGTGACGCCGCTTTTGACGACGTGGATGCTCCCGACGTCGTGGTAGTTCCCGGCGGCATCGGGACTCGCGTACTCATCAATGACGAATCCCTCCGCGGCTGGCTGCAATCGGTGCACCCGCGCACCACCTTCACCACATCGGTGTGCACCGGAGCGCTGCTGTTGGCCGGCGCGGGACTGCTCGACGGACTCGCTGCGGCGACCCATTGGCGGGCGGCCGACGAACTGAACCGGCTGGGTGCGCGGTACGTGCCCGACCGGGTTGTCGAGCACCTCCCACAGCGCATCATCACAGCTGCGGGGGTGTCCAGCGGCATCGACATGGCCCTGCGGTTGGTTGAGCTGCTGGTCGACCGTGAGGCAGCGCAAGCCGCTCAGCTGCTCATCGAGTACGACCCGCACCCGCCGTTCGACTCCGGCGCGCTGGCCAAAGCCGACGAGGCGACCAAGGCCCGAGCGGCGGAGTTTCTGCAATCACGCAAGTGATTTCCCAGCTTGGCGGGAGTCCGGTAGCCTAGGGCGGTTGCCGACGCAGGCGACCCTCCTGCCGCGGAACGTCCGTGGCCGCCCAGACCAGAGGAGGTGATGAGGTCCCTATGCGTCCATATGAAATCATGGTCATCCTTGACCCCACGCTTGACGAACGTACTGTTGCCCCGTCCCTGGAGACGTTCCTGAACGTTGTCCGTAAAGACGGCGGAACGGTCGAGAAGGTCGACATCTGGGGCCGGCGGCGGCTGGCGTACGAAATCGCCAAGCACGCCGAAGGCATCTACGTTGTCATCGACCTGAAGGCCGCTCCCGCGACGGTCTCAGAGCTTGACCGCCAGCTGAGCCTCAACGAGTCGGTGTTGCGCACCAAAGTGATGCGCACCGACAAGCACTAGCCGACCCTGTCGGGGCCTGTCAGGGGCGTTGCCTAGGCTCATCCCATAACTACCCATCCCGGCGAGTATCAGGCGGAACAAGGAGGACAATTGTGGCTGGTGACACGACTATCACTGTCGTCGGAAACCTGACTGCTGACCCCGAATTGCGGTTCACTCCGTCGGGTGCTGCGGTGGCGAATTTCACCGTGGCATCCACGCCGCGGATCTTTGACCGCCAGACCAGTGAGTGGAAAGACGGCGAAGCGCTGTTTCTGCGCTGCAACATCTGGCGCGAAGCGGCAGAGAACGTGGCCGAAAGCCTGACCCGCGGCTCGCGCGTGATTGTCACCGGGCGCCTCAAGCAGCGGTCCTTTGAGACCCGCGAAGGTGAAAAGCGCACCGTGTTCGAGGTCGAGGTCGACGAGATCGGGCCCTCGCTTCGGTATGCGACCGCCAAGGTCAACAAGGCCAGCCGCAGTGGCGGCGGCGGTGGCGGCGGGTTTAGCGGCGGTGGCGGCGGCGGATCGCGGCAATCCGTGCCGGCGGCGCAGTCCAGCGGATCCGGTGACGACCCGTGGGGCAGCGCCCCAGCGTCGGGTTCATTCGCCGGTGGCGACGACGAACCGCCTTTCTGACTTAAAGAACTTCAGAGCACAAGAACGGAAGAAACACACATATGGCTAAGTCCACCAAGCGGCGCCCGGCTCCGGAGAAGCCCATCAAGGCGCGTAAATGCGTTTTCTGCTCCAAGAAGGGCCAGCAGATCGACTATAAGGACACCGGGCTGCTCCGTACCTATATCAGTGAGCGCGGCAAGATCCGCGCCCGCCGGGTCACGGGCAACTGCGTGCAGCATCAGCGGGACATCGCGGTCGCGGTGAAGAACGCCCGTGAGGTCGCGCTGCTGCCGTTCACCTCCTCGACGCGGTAGACGCCGCGCGCTCAACGAAAGTTACGTAAACGATGAAGCTGATTCTGACGGCTGACGTCGACCACCTCGGTTCCGTCGGCGAAACTGTCGAGGTCAAGGACGGATACGGTCGCAACTTCCTGCTGCCACGCGGTTTGGCAATCGTCGCCTCGCGCGGTGCCCAGAAGGCTGCCGACGACATCCGCCGAGCCCGCGAGACCAAGACCGTCCGCGACCGCGAGCACGCCACCGAGATCAAGACCGCCATCGAGGCACTGGGTCCCGTCTCGCTGCCGGTGAAAACCGCGGCAGACAGTGGCAAACTGTTCGGCTCGGTGACTGCCGGCGACGTTGTCGCCGCCATCAAGAAGGCGGGCGGCCCGAACCTCGACAAGCGGATCGTCCGACTGCCTAAGGCACACATCAAAGCCGTCGGCACCCATCCGGTGGTGGTGCATCTGCACCCGGAGATCAATGTCGAGGTTGCACTCGAAGTCGTCGGCGAGAGCTAACTCACCTCTTTTGTCACCACCCGGCGTGGCCTGGAATCGGCTACCCCGGTTTTGTGGTGCCGGAGAATTCGGCCCAGCATTGTTCGGCCAACCTTCATGCCCGTGATGTGCTGGCGAACAAATTCGGTGTTGTTGCAGGCTGTAGTCGTAACCGGCTATTAACTCGACGAAAATGTGACCGAAAACCAACACGCCCGACCCGATAACCTGCGCCGACACGCCGTAGAGATTCTTGTCCACACGAAATCCGTGGCGTTGTATGGCGGTCAGCAGCAGTGATGTCGCGACCCCCCGCAATGATCCACAGGTTCTCCACAACCCCTTCAACACTTGTGTCGACGGATATGCACACCCGATGCACAGCTTCATGAACAGCGGCTCTGGCAGTAGCCGCCAGCAACGCTTACGTTCATCCAGGCGCATAGGCGTCCGGGCCATGTAGGTACTGCAGGGGCGGGGTGTCGGTGGAGTGACTTACGCTCTGAATAGCAGCCTTCGAATATATGTTCGGTGCTCGAAGTCAGAGGAGGTGAGGACCCGTGGCGGTCGTCGATGACCTTTCCCGCCCCGGCACGGATGTCCAGCCACCGAGTGAAGACTACGGTCGCCAGCCTCCGCAGGATCTCGCCGCAGAGCAGTCGGTGCTGGGCGGGATGCTGCTCAGCAAGGACGCCATCGCCGACGTGCTGGAACGGCTACGGCCCGGCGACTTCTACCGGCCGGCCCACCAGAACATCTACGACGCCGTCCTGGATCTGTACGGCCGCGGGGAGCCGGCGGACGCGGTGACCGTGGCAGCGGAACTCGACCGCCGCGGGCTGCTGCGCCGCATCGGTGGTGCGCCCTACCTGCACACCCTGATCTCCACCGTGCCGACGGCGGCCAACGCGGGTTACTACGCGACCATCGTCGCCGAGAAGGCGCTGCTGCGCCGCCTGGTGGAGGCCGGCACGCGGGTGGTGCAGTACGGCTACGCCGGCGCGGACGGTGCCGATGTCGCCGAGATAGTCGACCGGGCCCAAGCCGAGATCTACGACGTCGCCGATCGGCGGACGTCAGAAGACTTCGTGCCCCTTGAGGATCTGCTGCAGCCGACGATGGACGAGATCGACGCCATCGCCTCCAACGGAGGTATCTCGCGCGGGGTGCCGACCGGTTTCACCGAGCTCGACGAAGTGACCAACGGCCTGCACCCGGGGCAGATGATCATCGTCGCGGCTAGACCTGGGGTGGGCAAGGCGCTGGCACTGAATACGCCGCTGCCCACGCCGTCTGGCTGGACGACGATGGGGGACGTCTCGGTGGGTGATGAGTTAGTGGGCGCCGACGGGCGGCCGACGCGGGTGGTCGCTGCCACCGACGTGATGCTGGGACGGCCGTGTTACGAGGTGGAGTTCTCGGACGGGACAGTGATCGTAGCTGACGCAGCGCATCAGTGGTTGACCGAAACACGCGCATCCCGGAAGTCAGCGCAAGCTGCGGCGGTGGGCTACAACCGCTACAAGAATCAGCGGACCTTTGCGGCGGTGCGAACGACGGCCGAGATCGCCGGAAGCCTGCTCTGCGACACTCAAGACCGGCGACTGAACCACAGCGTGGTCAATGCGCGTGCACTTGAACTACCGGGCCGCGAGTTTCTGGTACCGCCGTACACTCTCGGTGCCTGGCTTGGGGACGGCACCAGTGCCGCAGCACAGATCACCTCGGCCGATCCTGAAATCGTCATGCGGATCGAGGCGGACGGCTTCGTAGCGGTTCCGTCGGAATCCGCTCGGTACCGCTATCAGCTGCGTTTACCGGCTAACGCCGAGACGGCTCCTCGCCAGTGCGTGGTATGCGGCAAGTCGTTCATTCCCCATACCAGTCAGGTGCGAACTTGTGGACGCTCGTGTGGTGGCCGAGCACGGTTCATCTCTGCCCCGGTGCCCCGTCCAACCTGTGTTCGCTGCGCAGGACCGTCGTCAGGGCTTCGGTTGTGCCAGAATTGCCATGCCGCCGTGGGGACATTGCAGGGGCGACTGAGAACACTCGGCGTGCTTGGTAACAAGCACATTCCGGCGGAATACCTCCGGGGGTCCATCAGCCAACGACGCGCCTTGCTCGCCGGTTTGCTCGACACCGACGGGACCGTGACGGCGGGCGGCGCCGTCCAATTTTCAGTCACTGACCATCGGCTGGTGTCCGATGTTGCCGAGCTGATCGTTAGCCTTGGCTATCGCTGCCAAACCTCGACCAAGCGAGTCCGGGGTCGTCACGAATCGTCCAGCACCGCTTACACTCTGACGTTTTCAACGGACGACGAAGTATTCGCATTGCAGCGAAAGGCCATAGCGCACAAGGAACGACGGGCCAGAATCGGCACTCAGCGCTCTGGTTCACGCTTCATCGTGGCCGTCCGCCAGATCGAGACAGTTGCCGTGCGTTGTGTCGAAGTCGACAACGACAGCCACATGTATCTGGCGAGTAAGGCAATGGTCCCAACTCACAACTCCACCCTCGGCCTGGATTTCATGCGCTCGTGCTCCATCAAGCACCGCATGGCCAGCGTCATCTTTTCGCTGGAGATGAGCAAGTCCGAGATCGTGATGCGGCTGCTGTCTGCGGAAGCGAAAATCAAGCTCGGCGATATGCG
>JAVROG010000267.1:0-5882 GCA_032162865.1 Mycobacterium sp.
GGGCCTGTCCACGGTGCGGCTTACCGAGGAGGTGTCGCTGGCGACGCGCCTGTTGTCCGAATACGGCGACCGCACAGCGTTGTTCGATCTTTCGGCGCCGCTCGCGGATCAAGAGTTGGTGGCCCAGGCCAAGCAGCAGCAGTTCTATACCGTATTGCTCGCTGATGATGCGCCCTGCACGGCTCCCGATTGCCTGGCCGATGCCCTGCGTGAACTGCGCAACGCGGCCGAAGATATTCAGTTCGAGATTTTGCTGGCCCCCAGCGTCGAGGACGCCATCACGGCGGTGGCGCTCAACGGCGAGATTCAGGCCGCGATCATCCGCCACGACCTGCCGCTGCGTTCGCGTGACCGGGTGCCGTTGATGACTACGCTGCTGGGCGCCAACGACGAGGATGAGCCGGTGGTGTCCGACCGCAGTCACGACTGGGTCGAATGCGGCGAGTGGATCAGGGAGCTGCGACCACACATAGACCTCTATCTGCTCACCGATGAGTCGATCGCCGCGGGCCGTGACGACGAGCTCGACCTCTACGACCGGACGTTCTACCGGCTCAACGACGTGACCGATCTGCACAGCACGGTGATTGCGGGCCTCCGAAACCGTTTCTCGACACCGTTTTTCGACGCTCTGCGCGCCTACGCGTCCGCGCCGGTGGGTCAATTCCATGCGCTGCCCATCGCGCGTGGCGCCAGCATCTTCAACTCAAAGTCGTTGCAGGACATGGGCGAGTTCTATGGCCGCAACATCTTCATGGCCGAGACCTCGACCACCTCAGGTGGCCTTGACTCGCTGCTGGACCCGCACGGAAACATCAAGAAAGCGATGGACAAGGCCGCGATCACCTGGAACGCCAACCACACCTACTTCGTCACCAACGGAACCTCCACGGCCAACAAAATCGTCGTGCAGTCGCTGACCCGTCCGGGCGACATCGTTCTCATTGACCGCAACTGCCACAAGTCGCACCACTACGGCCTGGTGCTGGCCGGCGCGTACCCGCTGTACCTGGACGCCTACCCGCTGCCGCAGTTCGCGATCTACGGCGCGGTGCCATTGAGCACGATCAAGAAAGCGCTGTTGGACCTTGAGGCGGCCGGGCAGCTGCACAAGGTGCGCATGCTGCTACTCACCAACTGCATCTTCGACGGCGTCGTGTACAACCCCCGTCGGGTGATGGAGGAAGTGCTGGCGATCAAGCCGGACATCTGCTTTTTGTGGGACGAGGCGTGGTACGCGTTCGCGACCGCCGTGCCGTGGGCCCGCCAACGGACCGCGATGGTGTCTGCCGAGCACCTCGAGCAGAAGTTGGCGTCTGCGGAATACCGTGCGGAATACCGCGATTGGCTCGCCTCGATGGAAGGGGTGCCCCGCTCGGAATGGGCCGATCGGCAGCTGCTGCCGGATCCCGATCGCGCGCGGGTGCGTGTCTACGCGACACACTCCACCCACAAGTCGCTGTCGGCGTTTCGGCAGGCGTCGATGATCCACGTGCGCGACCAGGATTTCAACGCACGTGCCCGGGATGCATTCGGTGAGGCATTCTTGACCCACACCTCGACGTCGCCGAACCAGCAACTCCTTGCCTCGCTGGACTTGGCGCGCCGGCAGGTCGATATCGAGGGTTTCCAACTGGTCCGGCAGGTGTACGACATGGCGTTGGTGTTCCGGCACCGAGTCCGCAAAGACCGGCTGATCAGCAAGTGGTTCCGAATCCTCGATGAGTCCGACCTGGTACCCGAGGAGTACCGGGCATCCCATGTCAGCTCGTATCGCGAAGTCAGGCAGGGTGCCCTCGACGAGTGGAACGAGGCCTGGCGGTCCGATCAATTCGTGCTGGATCCGACCCGGGTCACGCTGTTCCTCGGCAAAACCGGAATGAACGGCTACGACTTCCGCGAGAAGATCCTGATGGAGCGATTCGGCATCCAGATCAACAAGACCTCAATCAACAGCGTGCTGTTGATCTTCACCATCGGAGTCACCTGGTCGAGTGTGCATCACCTGCTTGACGTGCTGCGCCGGGTGGCCGCCGATTTCGACCGGGAGAAAAAGGCGGCCAGCAGCGCGGACTGGGCGCTGCATGAACGCCGCGTTGAAGAGATCACCGAAGACCTGCCGCACCTGCCCGACTTCAGCGACTTCGACGTGGCGTTCAGGCCCGAAGGTGCCACCACCTACGGCGACACCCGGTCGGCCTTCTACGCCGGCTACGAGGAATCCGACCGCGAGTACGTGCTGATGGGCACGGCCGGGCGACGGCTTGCCGAGGGAAAGACATTGGTATCCACCACTTTTGTGGTGCCGTACCCACCGGGCTTCCCGGTGTTGGTCCCTGGGCAGGTGGTTTCCAAGGAGATCATCTACTTCCTCGCGCAACTCGATGTCAAAGAGATCCACGGCTACAACCACGAGCTCGGGCTCTCGGTGTTCACCCAGGACGCGCTGGCGCGGATGGAGGCCAAACGCGCCGCGGTGGCCACCGCGAGTTCGAACGGCAACGGATCCGAGCCGACCACGGGATCGGAAGCGACATTGGTGGCCAACGAGCAGACCGTTCAGGTGAATTGAGGGCCAACGGCGGCCGTCTGGTGTCATCCCCGCCGCTGGGGCGCGTTGAGGAGTAGTTAGACCTCTGAAATATGAATGGTGGCAACTGATTTCGAATCCGCGACGGCTCTTGCGGAAGTTGCCATAGCAGCCGAGGGCCGGATGCCGTCGGCCAGTTCGACCACCACAACGCGAAATCCACTGCGGGTCAGCCAGAACGCGAGGGCAGGGCCGGCGATTCCCGCGCCGCTGATAAGAACGGTGGGCTTTGGCACGCGCTTACCCTAGGGCACCACACTGACTGTGCACTGAAGGCTTTCAGTGTGTGCTCAGGGCGCGAACGTTCGTGATTTTGCACCAAGGACCCGCACTGGACGCCTAGGACGCACACTCGACGCAAAGCGCTTACAGTCCGAGTGCCCGATAGGTGTGGCGGACGAACTTCGGCTGCGCTGTCCGCAGTTTCGCCAGGACCGGGTTGCCCGCGACTGCCGCGGCCGCGTTCACCGTCAGGTCGGGGCAGTACTGGATCAGATATAGCAGAATCAGGTCCGCGCTCGGATCGGCCTGCCACCACGTGCCATAGGCGCCTGGCCAGCTGAATGTCCCAACGCCGCCCGGCCCGAACAACGCCGTCGACTTGGCGGGATCGGTCACGACCGACAGGTTGAGCCCGAACCCGCGCCCGACCCAATACGGCGACCCGAGGAAGTTGTGGCGCTTTTGCTCATCGGTGAGTCGGTCGGTGCGCATCAGCCGTACCGACTCCGCGGAGAGCACGCGCACGCCGTCGACGGTCCCGTCGCCCAGCAGCATCCGCACGAAGCGCAAGTAGTCGTCGGCCGTCGACCACAGTCCACCGCCGGCGTTGCAGAACTCTGGCGGCTTGACGTGCGGTGGCCCCATCACGTCGTGCCGCAACTGGTCGTGCTCGTCGTGGCGGTACATGGTTGCCGCCCGTGATCGCGCTTCGGGCGTCACAAAGAACCCAGTGTCGGGCATCCCCGTCGGACCCAGCACCCGTTCGTCGAACACTTCGTAGAGCGGTTTGTCGTCGATGCGGGACAGGATGACGCCCAGCACATCGATGGCGTGGCTGTACGTCACCCTGTCGCCGGGCTGATGCACCAGGGGCAGGGTGGAAAGTTCAGCCATCCATACGTCCGAACCCTGGTTAAACGGCAGGCGCATATACGCCCGAGAGATCGGCCCGCCTACCGAGAAGCCGTAAGCCAGCCCGCTGGTGTGGGTGAGCAGATCCTCGATCAGGATGGGGCGCCTAGCCGGATGCGTCCGGTCCAGCGGGCCGTGCGGGTCGTCCAGTACCCGCACGTTCGCGAGCTCCGGCACCCACTGCGAGATGGGATCGCTCAACGCCAATTTGCCCTGGTCGATCATGCTCATCGCGGCCGCCACGGTCACCGGTTTGGTCATCGAGGCGATGCGGAACAACGTGTCCCTGTGCATCGGTAGTCTCGCGTCGACATCGCGGTAGCCGATTTCGTTGACCTGCAACAATTCTCCGCGCTGCCAGACCACCGTCACCGCTCCAGAGAGCAGACCGGCCGCGCAGACCTCGCGGATTGTCGTCTGATTGCCGTCCAGCTTCACGCGGCTCAGGTTAGCCGCTCGACTTCGACCGCACCGGTAGTGAACAAGTCATGTCCACTCCGCAAAGACCCGCGTGGTGCCCAGCGCGGCTGCTGGGCCCGCCGATAGTTACTTCCGCGAATCGGTTTGCACCACACCGGCCGCGTGTTACTGTCGCGTCTCCGGCGAATGTGATCTGGGGAACGTGCTGTGAGGTGGCGGCATGCGTTTGATGGCGGTGTCGTTGCTGGTGAACCAGGGTGCGGGTGTGCAGTCACCAAGATCCGCGATCGTGGACGGCTGCTGGATTGCGAGCTCCGTCCATACCTTACGACGAGGGTAGCGACCCGCTGCTCATTTCCACCGGTTGGATAACTCAGCAAAGGCTGGCCATGAATGGCTTGATCACACAAGCGCAAATTTCGCACCGACGTATCTCCCGTCGACCCTCGACCCCGGCTGTCGCGATCGTTTTCGCGGCGGCGCTTGTCGCAACGGTCATCGCGGGATGTGGAAGTAAATCCTCAACTGGTAGCTCCCAAACATCCGGGGCTGCTGGATCCTCGGCCGCGACGTCGTCCTCCGGGACACCCGGAGCGTCCGGGACATCAGCTGCTCCTTCGCCAGAAGCGCAGCAGCTCCTGCAGGACTCCTCCAAGGCGACCACCGCACTGCGCAATATCCACGTCAACTTGCAGACAACGAACATCACCACGCTTCCGATGGAGATGGTGAATGCCGACGTGACCAACCAGCCGGAGGGCAACGCCCAGGCTGTCGGCGACGCCATGATCCGGTTGCAGCCCAAGGCCCCAGCGGTCCCCAAGAGTTTCGTGGTCACCAACAAGATCATGTACACCAAGGACGAGTCCGGAAAGTACACCTCGGTTGGAGACGCGGTGAAGATCTACGACCCGGGCGTGGTGCTGGACAAGGACAAGGGAATTGGCGCCGTTATAGGCAAGGTCCAGAGCCCGCAGATGGCCGGGAATGAAACGATCGACGGGGTGGCCGCCGTGAAGGTGACCGGAACGATCGACCCGAAGATCATCGACCCACTGGTGCCCCAGATCGGCAAGGACGCGAAGGGTCCGCTCCCGATCACGCTGTACATCGCCGACGCGAAGGCGCCGGGTGCACCGGGTTCGCCGCCGAGCCCGGTGCTGGTCCGGATGGTGCTCGACAAGGACCAGGGCCACGTCACCATCACCCTGTCCAATTGGGGTGCGCCGGTTACGATCCCGAACCCGACAGGCTAGCCAACGCGGGTCAGAGGTCAGGTGAACTGCGGCTTGGGAACCGGCCCGGAAGTGCGGCGCGACCATGGCGCCCACTGGACGTGTCCGGGCCGGTTCTCATCCGTGGTGCACCTCGATCGGCGTCGCCGGGAGCGGTTGTCGCGCAGAAACATCCAGCGTTGCGAATGCGGCATGTTCCCAGTCCGTCTGATCGGGCACAGGTCCCGGCGCGCAGGATCTGAGAGATCATGCCGACCGCCGCGGCAGTTTGGCCAACCAAGAATCCTTTGAGAATCCTCCAAAGCCATGCCCCCACCATTGGGTCCAGCTCGCCGCAAACACCGGCTGGCAACCAATCTCAAACCACCAGACCCGGAGGAACGCGAATGACCATCGACCTCCCCGAAGGTCAGGAGCGTGGCGCTGGTCCACGTCCCGGGCCTCCGCCGGGTGGCCCCCCTGTGCTGTCAGACGTGTGGGTATACAACGGGCGGGCATATGAC
>JAVROG010000268.1:0-5857 GCA_032162865.1 Mycobacterium sp.
AGCCTTTGACAACCCCGACCTGGTGGTCGCCTGCGTGGTCGGTGACGGCGAGGCAGAGACCGGGCCCTTGGCGGCCAGCTGGCATTCCAACAAGTTTCTCAACCCGGCGGTGGACGGCGCGGTGTTGCCGATCCTGCACCTCAACGGGTACAAGATCGCCAATCCGACAGTGTTGGCCCGCATTCCGCACGGCGAACTCGAATCGCTGCTACGAGGTTACGGGTACCGACCGATCACGGTGAGTGGCCAGGAGCCCGCCGTCGTGCATCAGCACCTGGCCGCGGCCCTCGACGATGCCTTCGACGACATTGCGGCCATCCAGCGCGCGGCGCGTAGCGGCGAGCAGACGGAGCGGCCGGTTTGGCCGATGATCGTGCTGCGCACCCCGAAGGGCTGGACCGGGCCCAAGGTGGTTGATGGCGTACGCGTCGAGGGCACCTGGCGATCCCATCAGGTGCCGCTGGCGGGGACGCACGAAAACCCCGAGCACCGTGCGCAGCTTGAACAGTGGTTGCGCAGCTATCACCCAGAGCAACTGTTCGACGAGAAGGGCGCGCTGCGTGCTGAGTTGAAGGCGGCCGCACCGACCGGTGATCGACGGATGAGCGCCAACCCACACGCCAACGGCGGGTTGTTGCTGCACGACTTGGATCTGCCGGACTTCCGCGACTACGCGGTGCCCGTGGAGCGGCCGGCGACGGCCACCCACGAGGCCACGCGGGTGCTGGGTGGTTTTTTGCGGGATGTGATCACCCGCAACCTCGACCGGTTCCGGGTGATGGGGCCGGATGAGACCGCATCGAACCGCCTTTCGGCCGTTTTCGAGTCGACCGACAAGGTATGGCTCTCGCAAATTGATCCCGACGACGACCATCTGGCTGCCGACGGCCGCGTGATGGAAGTGCTGTCCGAGCATCTGTGCCAGGGCTGGTTGGAGGGCTATCTGCTGACCGGACGTCACGGCCTGTTCAACTGCTACGAGGCGTTTGTGCACATCGTCGACTCGATGTTCAACCAGCACGCGAAATGGCTGTCCACCAGTCGCGAACTGGTCTGGCGGCGGCCGATCGCCTCGCTGAACTACCTGCTGAGTTCGCATGTGTGGCGCCAGGATCACAACGGCGCGTCGCATCAAGATCCCGGCTTCATCGATCTGGTCGCCAACAAGCGTGCCGAGGTGGTGCGGGTCTACCTGCCGCCGGACGGAAACACGCTGTTGTCGGTGGCTGATCATTGCCTGCGCAGCCGCAACTACATCAATGTGATCGTGGCCGGCAAGCAGCCCGCGCTGTCCTACCTGTCGATGGACGACGCGATCCTGCACTGCACCCGGGGTTTGGGGATCTGGGAGTGGGCCAGCACGGCGATCGGCGAGCCCGACGTGGTGTTGGCTTGCGCGGGCGACATCCCGACGCTGGAGACGCTCGCCGCGGCGGACATTCTGCGGCGTGAGCTGCCCGAGTTGCAGGTGCGGGTAATCAACGTCGTCGACCTGATGCGGCTGCAGCCCGCCTCCGAGCACCCACATGGGTTGTCCGACAAGGAATTCGACGCGCTGTTCACCAGCGACAAGCCGGTCATCTTCGCCTACCACGGCTATCCGTGGCTGATCCATCGACTGACCTACGGCCGGACAAATCACGCCGGGCTGCACGTGCGCGGGTTCAGGGAGCGCGGCACCACCACGACACCGTTCGACATGGTGATGCTCAACGACCTCGATCGCTTCCATCTGGTGACGGACGTGATCGACCGCGTCGACGGGTTGGCCAGTCGCGCCGCCGGACTACGCCAGCGGATGGTCGATGCGCGTATTTCCGCCCGCCGCTATACCCGTGAGCACGGCGACGACGATCCGCAGATCTCGGGTTGGACCTGGGAGTCCTAGACCGCACGCACAGGGGCTCCCCACCGCCGCTGTTCAGGGTGTTCCACAGGCCCTGTATCTGCGACACAGAGCTGGCCTCGGCCGGTCCGGTACCCAGGGTGAGCCCCATTCCGATGACCGCGACGCCCGACGCCCCGGCAATGATTTTCTTCAGGATGCGGGAGGTGTCCATACGGCTTCCTTTCGGCTTTGCTGGCAGAAAGGTAACGCTGGCCGTTTGCGAGAATCTTGCGTGCGCGGGACTGATCCGGGCCGCATACCGGACAGACTGCAAGACTCCGCTGGGTGTCGGGTTGTAAGTTTCGGCCATGGGTTCTGTCAAGGGCAGTGTCGTCTTCATCACGGGTGGAGCGCGGGGGATCGGTGCCGAGGTAGCGCGGCAGCTCTACGCCAAGGGCGCGAAACTAGTGCTGACTGATCTCGACAAGGTGGCGTTGCAGGACATCGCCAGTGACCTCGGCGGTGACCGGGTGCTGACGCTCGTCGCAGACGTTCGTGACCTCGCGTCCATGGAGGGTGCGGTGAGCCGGGCGGTCGGCCAATTCGGCGGCGTCGACGTCGTCATCGCCAACGCGGGCATCTCGACGTACGGGACTGTCCTTAACGTCCAACCGGCCGCCTTCAAGACTTTGATCGACGTGAATGTTCTGGGCGTGTTTCACACGGTCCGCGCTGCATTGCCATCGGTAATCGACAGGCGCGGCTACGTTTTGGTCGTGTCGTCGATGTTCGCTTACGCCGCGCAGCCCGGTGCAGCGTCTTACTGCTTGTCGAAGGCCGGCGTCGAGCACTTTGCGAATGCGCTGGCGCTTGAAGTAGCCCACTTTGGTGTCGACGTCGGCTCGGCGCATATGGGGTTCATCGACACGCCGATGATCCAGGACATCGGTTCCGACCTTGCAAGCTTCCGAACCGCGCTGAGCAAGTTGCCCGGTCCGATGGGCAAGACCACCTCGGTGCAGGCGTGTGCGGGCGCATTTGTCAACGGCATCGAGCGCCGCAAGCGGCGTATCTACTGCCCCCGATGGGTGGGTGCGCTGCGGTGGCTGCGACCGCTGCTGACCACATCCGCCGCCGAAACTCAGGTGCGAAAGGGATTGCCTGAGCTGCTCTCGCAGATGGACGCCGAGGCCGACGCCATTGGTCGATCGATGGGCAAGCGGACTGAGGCATTGGAGAAAAAACAGCCCTAGCCGCGCAGCCGCCCAACGTCAATTGGCCGCCGGTGATAGCGCACCGCAGACCGTACAGGTCCCCCTCGCCGAGTTGCGGCAAGGCTAGTTAGCCTGTGCGGGTGGCGAACGTGTTGTCGGTCAACGTGGCTCGTGCGCGGACGAATCCCGATCCGCGGGCGATGTCCAAGGTGACCGGCATCGACAAGATCGGCACAGCCGAGGCAGTCAAAGTACGCGCGCCCGGTTCGATGCGCGGCGGTCTGGGCAGCGGACTCGTCGGAGACACCATCGGCAACAAGAAATTTCACGGCGGCGACGACCAGGCCGTCTACGCATACGCGCGGGAAGATCTCGACGACTGGGAAGCGCGCCTTGAGCGCAAGCTCAGCGACGGCATGTTCGGCGAGAATCTGACGACCTCGGGCATGGACGTCACCGGGGCGAGGATTGGGGAACGCTGGCGCGTCGGCACCGACGGGCTATTGCTAGAGGTCTCCGCGCCCAGGACGCCGTGCCGCACATTTTCGTCATTTCTCAATCTGAGCCACTGGATGAAGACATTCACGCAGGCCGGCAAACCAGGCGCCTATCTCCGGGTGCTTTCACCCGGAACGGTCCGCGCCGGCGACGACATCACGATCGACTACCGACCCGATCATGACGTGACGATCGAGCTGGTCTTCCGCGCCAAGATGTCCGAACCGGAGCTTCTTCCCCGACTGCTCGCCGCGGATGCGCTCTCGGCCGAGATCAAGACCTACGTGCGCCGCCGGGTCGCATCGCGTGAAAACTGAGCGGACGCCTCCCGGTACGCCGGTAGACTCGCGACGATGCGTGTTCAAGCTTCGGAACCAATCGCCGCCGACGCCCAATCTGATGGGTCGGCGATTCTGCAGCTGGACAGGTTCCGAATTTACGTAGATATCGCCGTGGTTGTCGCGGTCCTGGTGCTGGCCAATCTGGTTGCGCACTTCACCACAGCGTGGGCGAGCATCGCGACCGTCCCGGCTGCCGCTGTCGGGCTGGTGTTCCTGATTCGGCGGCGCGGTCTGGATTGGGCCGAACTGGGCCTTGGACGCGAACACTGGAAATCCGGAATGGGTTACGCGCTGGCAGCCGTGGCCCTGGTCGTGTCGGTGATCGCGGTCGGGGTGCTGCTACCGATGACCCGGCCGATGTTCCTGAACAATCACTACGCGACAGTCTCGGGCGCCGTGATCGCGTCGATGGTCATCATTCCGCTGCAAACCGTCATTCCCGAGGAACTTGTTTTCCGCGGCGTGCTGCACGGCGCGCTGGATCGGGCTTGGGGATTCCGGGGTGTGGCGCTGGCCGGTTCCCTGCTGTTCGGCCTGTGGCACATTGCGACATCGCTGGGTCTGACGAGCAACAACGTCGGCTTCACCCGGCTGTTCGGCGGCGGCGTCGTCGGAATGCTGGCCGGTGTGATGCTCGCGGTGCTCGCCACCGGGGCGGCCGGGTTTGTTTTCAGCTGGCTGCGCAGGCGCAGCGGCAGCCTGATCGCGCCGATCGCACTGCATTGGTCGCTGAACGGCATGGGCGCGTTGGCCGCCGCCCTGGTCTGGCACCTGTCCACCTGAGCTACGCCAGCAGCACGGCAGCACCGGCGATTTTGCCGGAGCTGAGGTCGGTCAGCGCGCAATCAGCCTGTCCGAGTGGGTATTCCGGTGTGGTGACCTCGATGTGGTGCTGCTCGGCGAAGTCGAGGAAGCTCCGCGCATCCGCCCGAGTGTTGGACGTGACCGATCGGATCTGGCGCTCCTGGAACAGGTGTCGTTGATAGTTGAGCGTCGGAATGTCGCTCAGATGAATCCCGGCCACCGCCAAAGTGCCGCCGCGATCCAGCGCCTGCAGCGCGGGCAGCACGAGATCGCCGACCGGCGCGAACAGGATGGCCGCGTCCAGCGGGACCGGCGGTGGGTCGGCGGCGCGTTGAGCGGAGGCGGCGCCCAATTCCAACGCAAGCGCCCGCGCCCGCGCACCGCGGGTCATCACGTGCACCTCGGCGCCCTTGGCCAACGCGACCTGCGCGGTGATGTGGGCACTACCGCCGAACCCGTACAGCCCCAACCGGCCGCCTGGCGGCAGCTCGGCCCGTAACAGGGAGCGGTAGCCGATGATCCCAGCGCACAGCAACGGGGCAAGCTGGCTGTCGCTGTAACCGCTGGGCAGGTGATGCGCGAAAGCTGCAGGGACAGTAGCGAACTCTGCGTATCCGCCATCGGTGTCCCAGCCGGTGTATTGGGACCGTGGGCACAGGTTCTCGTCACCCCGGCGGCAATACCTGCACGTCCCGCAGGTGTGTCGGAGCCAGGCGATGCCTACCCGGTCACCTACCTTGAACTTGTCACCGGCAGCTGATCCCAGCTCGACGACCTCGCCCACCACCTCATGTCCGGGAGTTACCCGCTCGCGGTGCACGGGAAGGTCGCCTTCGGCGACATGCAGGTCGGTGCGGCACACCCCGCAGGCCAGCACGGCGACCAGCACTTCGGAAGGTGCCGGACTCGGTACCGCGGTGATGACCCGTTCGAGCGGTCTGGTCGGCATCGGCCCGGGCTGACGCACCTGCCATGCCGTCATCGTCGTGATAGTCGGCGACGAGCCCATCACCACATCATGCCGTCAAGGCCTTCCGTCCCCTAAAGGGTGCGGGTACGAGACGTGACGGCCTTGAAGAGCAACAACAGGATCACCGCGCCGACCAACGCCCCGAGGAACGAGTGATTGATTGGCGGAGTGATGGTGAACTGATGAGGCGGAAAGACCAGGC
>JAVROG010000269.1:0-16511 GCA_032162865.1 Mycobacterium sp.
CGGCGCCGCGCCATGCGAACTCAGAATGTCGGCCTTGTACTCCAGCACTTTGGGCTGGTCGATCTCGTAAACCTCGGTTCCGGACGGCCACTGCAGTCGGTAAGCCCGCGAATCCAGGCCAGCGGCAAGTATCACCACCTGCCGGATGCCAGCCTGGGCGGCCGCACCGAAGTACTCGTCGAAATAGTGGGTGCGCACTGCCTGGTAATCGCAGCCGATCCGATGCAATCGCTGCCCGTGCTGGTCACCATCCAGCCAGGCGATGCTGGCGTCGGCCAGCCGGGCCCAGGCCGGACCGGCCGAGGACACCAGGACCGCAGCGAACTCGTCGCTGATCAGTGGATTTGGACCCGCAGTCTCCACCGCACGGGAGGCGGCGACCGCCAACGCGGTGGCGCCGACACTTTCGGTAATGAGCCAGCTGTCGCCGGCGGTTCGGAGCGAGGGCGAGTCGAGATCAGTCATGACCCGGCCATCTTACTAGTAAGTTAGGCAATCTATACGGTTTGTGTGCGCCAGGTCACTGGCGTTGCGACTCCGGGCTCCACAGCCTGCCGCCCATCAAGCGCCCCAGCGTGTCGATGATGTTCTCCACCTCTTGATAGCTGCCCACGAAGCCGGCGTAGAACCCCACGCCGCACAACACCAGCAGCAACGCCTCGGCCAGCGAATCGGTGTCGATGCCCGAGGCGAGTTCCCCGCTGTCGATGGCTTCGCGGACGGCCCAGATCAGCCATTCCCGGGTGATCCGCACCGCGTCGTTCTCGTCACGCCGCAACTCCGGATGCCGCTGCGACTCCAGCACGGCCGTAGCCAAGAATGCTGCCGTACAGGGGTTTTGGGCGTCGACCTCCATCGCTACGGCGATGAAGGTGGCCATCCGGCCGATCAAGGTGGTCTCGTCGCGGGAACGCTCGATGCCGGCGAGGACGACCAGGTCGTTGGTCCGGTCCGCCACTTCGGTGTACAACAGTCGCTTGCTGGCGAAGTAATGATTGATCGCCGGGCGGGTCAAATCGGCGCGCACGGCGATGGCCTGGAACGTCGCCCCGTCGTAGCCGCGCTCGCTGAAGACCTGACGCGCCGCGCGCACGATGCGCTTGCGCGTCTCGTCAGCTTTCGCTGCTGGGGGACGACCAGGCCCACGACTTGCCACTTGCGGCATTACTAGAGTGTGCCACCGCCACGGTGCGGCATCAGCGCGTTCTGCGGGATGCTACGAAATTTGCCAGATTGATAGTCCTCCATCGCCTGGATCACCTCAGCCCGAGTGTTCATGACAAATGGTCCGTAGTGGAATATCGGCTCTCGAATCGGCTGGCCACCCAGGATCAACACGTCCAACGCCGGTGTGCGCGTCGGGTGCGCGGCCGCGGTGATCCGGTCGCCCTGCCCCAGAACGGCCAACTGACCTTGCTTGATCGGGTGCCCGGCCGGTCCGACAGATCCCTGTCCGGACAACACATAAACCAGTGCGTTGAAGTCCCGGCGCCACGGAATATCAAGTCGCGCACCGGTTTCAATCGTCGCGTGTGCCATCGTGATCGGTGTGTGGGTGACTCCCGGCCCACCGTTGCCGTCGATCTCGCCGGCGATGACGCGAATCAGCGCGCCCCCATCGTCGGAGGACAGCAATTTGGCGTCGGTGCCTTCGATGGCCTGGTAACGAGGCGAGGCGAACTTGTCGCGCTTCGGCAGATTCACCCACAACTGGATGCCATGAAAAATGCCGCCGCTATTAACCATCTCGACGGGCGGAGTCTCGATATGTAGGATGCCCGATCCAGCAGTCATCCACTGTGTTGCACCGTCAGTGATCAGGCCGCCGCCGCCGTGTGAGTCCTGGTGAGCGAACTTTCCGTCGATCATGTACGTGACGGTTTCGAAGCCACGGTGGGGATGCCAATCGGTACCTCGGGGCTCACCCGGCTGGTATTCCACCTCGCCCATCTGGTCCATGTGGACAAACGGATCCAAAGCGGCGGCGCTGACCCCGGCGAAGGCGCGGACCACCGGGAACCCTAGCCCTTCGTAGCCTCGGGGGCCGGTGGTGATCGACCGGACGGTCCGTTCGGTGTCGGCGGGGCCGGCCGGGCCGACCCGGGTCAGGGTGAGTGTGTCTGCGGTAATGGCGGGCATCTTGACCTCCTAAAATTGAGTTATCCGTATAACCGGACCGCAGTCCACTTATTCCCCGCTGTCTAAGATGGCGTGGTGGACGAACCGGAGCCGCAAGAGGCCCCACCGGAGGCCGCAGGGGGACGGTTCGGCGCCTCGATCCGAAATGCGGGCTACCTGCGCAAGTGGCTACTGCTGGGCGTCACCATCGGTGTCATCTCCGGCCTCGGCGCCGTCGTCTTCTACCTGGCGCTGAAATACACCGGCGATTTTCTGCTTGGCTATCTGGCCGGCTATCACGTCCCCACGCCACTGGGCGAGGGCGGCAGCCGGGGGTCGACCGGCTTCACCCGGCCCTGGGCGATTCCGCTGGTGACGACGGGCGGCGCCCTACTCTCGGCGCTGATCGTGGCCAAGTTTGCTCCGGAAGCCACCGGTCACGGCACCGACGAGGCCATCGAGGCCGTGCACACCGATCCTCGTGCGATCCGCGGCCGGGCGGTCCTGGTGAAGATGGTGGCCAGCGCACTGACCATCGGCTCGGGCGGGTCGGGCGGCCGGGAAGGCCCGACGGCGCACATCTCGGCCGGCTTCAGCTCGTTGCTGACGCGACGGCTGAACCTGTCCGACGAGGACGGCCGCATCGCGGTGGCGCTGGGTATCGGCGCGGGTATCGGCGCCATCTTCGCCGCGCCGCTCGGCGGGGCGGTGCTGGCCGCGTCGATCACCTACCGCGACGACTTCGACTACCGCAGCCTGCTGCCCGGCTTCATCACCGCCGGCACGGCCTACGCGGTACTCGGCTCTTTCTTGGGATTCGAGCCGCTGTTTGGCTACATCGACGCCGAATACCGCTTTGAGCGGGCTGGACCGCTGCTCTGGTTTGTGGCGATCGGCGTGATCGCGGCCGGCGTCGGCTACCTGTACGCCCGGACCTTCCACGCATCGGTGGCATTGGCCCGCCGCCTGCCCGGCGGGCCGATTATCAAGCCGGCGGTGGGCGGGTTATCGGTCGGGCTGCTGGGACTGCTGATCCCGCAAATCCTGAGCAGCGGCTACGGGTGGGCGCAACTGGCCGCCAACCGTGACTCGCTGATGACGATTCCGCTATGGATCATCGTTGCGCTGCCGGTCGCCAAGATCATCGCCACGTGCCTGTCCATCGGCAGCGGCGGTTCCGGCGGGCTGTTCGGACCCGGCATCGTGATCGGCGCATTCGTCGGGGCCGCAATCTGGCGCCTGGGTGAACTTGCCGGGCTGCCAGGGGTCCCCGAGCAACCCGGCATCTTCGTGGTGGTCGGGATGATGACGTGTTTTGGCAGCGTCGCCCGGGCCCCGCTGGCCATCATGATCATGGTCGCGGAGATGACAGGTTCGTTCTCGGTGGTGCCGGGAGCCATCCTGGCCGTGGGCATTGCCTCGCTGTTGATGTCGCGAACCAACGTCACCATCTACGAGGCGCAGCGCCTGGACCGCGAAAGTGCCGCGGCCGAGCGCGCACGACAAGCGCCCCCCGCTTAGGACTTCTTCCGCGCCGCGTTTGCGGCGTCCTTTTCGTGGGTCGATCCACCGTGAGCCAACTCGCCGCCCGAGCTTTCCAGGTGCGCCCGCACGAACCACTGGAACTTTTCCAGCTGTCCCGCCTGACTGATCAGCAGGTCCTGCGTGACCGGATCGATTTCCTCAGTCTCGTCGATGGCTTTGCGAATGTCTTCGATCACGCCGTTGTAGACCAGGTCCAGCGCGGCTAGGTGCGCCTGGACGGTGTCGCGGCCGACCGAATAGTCATCCCAGTCGCGGTCCCTGATGATCGCGCCCGGCGTGCCCTCCGGAGCCGCGCCCAGAGCCGCGATGCGCTCGGCCACGTCGTCGGCAAAGCCACGAACCGCCTCAACTTGCGGATCCACCATCTCGTGGACGCCGATGAAGTTCGGACCGACCACGTTCCAGTGAATGTGCTTGAGCGTCAGATGAAGATCGTTATAGGTGCTCAGTTGCTTCTGCAGCAGCTCGGACAGCCGCGCTCCTTGCTTGTCGGTCAAGCCCGGAATAGTGAACTGCGCCATCAAATTTTCTCCCTGAGTTCGTAGATGTCACTTCTCCGGTTGGTTACCCGATGACCCGGTGCTTAACCACGCGCGTCAATTACCGCGCGCCGCGTGGTCAGCTACAGCGAACGGATTTCCTGCACAGGCAGCCGGGCACCACGACGCGGTTCGTAGGCCAACCCGCTGACTTCAAGCAACCGGACCACCCGGTGCCGGTGCGGCCGCATCGGCTCGAGCAGTTCGAGCATGCCGGCGTCGTCGACCGGGTGGCCGAGCAAGGTCCAGCCGATCATTTTCGACACGTGGTAGTCGCCGACCGACAACGCGTCGGCGTCACCGAACGCGCGTTGCGCGGTCTCGGCCGCGGTCCACACGCCGACACCCGGCAACGACATGAGCGCCTCGCGAGCCTGCGCCGATGGCACCGATACCAGCCGCTCCAGCGACGATGCCCGTCGGGCACAGCCCACCACCGTCCGCGCGCGCCCCGGATCGACATTGGCGAGGTGAAATTCCCAAGACGGGATGTATCGCCAGGCGTCGGCCGAGGGCGGCACCCGCATGCCGTCGGGCGCCGGGCCGGGGGCCGGGGTGCCGTACTTGGTCACCAACAGCCGCCAGGCCCGGAAGGCATCGGCGCCGGGCACCCGCTGTTCGATCACCGCCGGAATCAGGGCTTCCAGCACCTGGCCGGTGCGGCCGAGGCGCAGATTCGGGGCTTTCCGCTGCGCGGCAGCCACCGTCGGCGCCGTGGGGACGAAATCCGAGGCGTTGTCGTCGGCGCCCAGCATGGCGGGCAGCAACTCGACGAATTCCGCCGCACCGCTGCCCCACGCCTCGCAATGGGCCGCGGTGGGACCCGCGCGGCTGATCCGTGCTGTCACAGGCCCGGTCGCGAGCAGGCTGGTGCGCCAGATTGTGGCGTCGCCGGGGGCCCGAAAACACGGGTCACCGCGGCCTCGCCGCAGCGGCGCCAACGTATGCCCGAAGCCGCCGGCCCCGGGAAACGTGACGGTACGCGCGATCGACAAACCCAGCCTTCCTGCTATCCACTAGCCGAACGGCTATCCAGTTAGCGACCCAGTCAATTGACCAAAAACTGTTTCCCCAGTCAGGATGACGATGTGATGACCCCGTTCGACGACCCACAGGCCGAGCTGGCCTGGATGTTCTTGCAGAGCATGTGCGAGGGCGGCGATCTCGACGAAGGGTTCGCGCTGCTCAGCGATGACTTCACATTCTGGACGATCGCGAGCCGGTCTTACTGCGACAAGGAGGCCCTTCGGCGCGGGGTCGAGCGCCGCAAGGAGCGGTTCGAGGTCAATGTCGATCTGATCCGCTGCGTCAACGAGGGCGAAACAGTCGTGGTTGAGGGCGAGGTCGACGGCATCACCGGCGACGGCATCAAGTACGACAGCCCGTTCCTGTGCATATTCGAGACGCGGGACGGCATGATCGCGTCGTTGCGCGAATACAGCGACACCCAGTCGTTGGCGCGAGTGTTTCCCTAACCGATCGTGATCTCGGCCTTGTTCGGGTAAAAGGCGACGTGCCCGGCAATCGCTGCGACCGCGGGGTAAGGCTGCTCGTAGGTCCAGATCACGTCCTTGACGGTGTCGCCCGACGTGGTGGTCACGCTGTAGTAGCTGGCTTCGCCCTTGAACGGGCAATAGCTGCCGGTGTCCGTCCGGGTCAACCGCTCTTGAACGACGTCGCCCACTGGAATGTATTGCACCACAGGCAAAGTCGCTTCCCGCAGTGCTAGCGCGGCCGTGCTGTCGGCGATCAGCTCGCCGTTGACGTGCACCTGAACCCGTCCCGCGGTCGGTTCGATGGTGATGGGATGTCCGGCGTTGGGCTCTTTGATTTCCGGGTGACTCATGATCGACCTCTCTGTTGATGACAAGTTTCAACGCGCCCCAGCCCTGCGCATTCCCGTCAGAAGGCATATCGGTGGTACTGCGCCATCGTGCGGAGGCCCGGTATCGCCGCCATCACCCGGCCCAGCCACCGAAACGCCGGTGAGACCAGGTCGAAGGTGTCGCTGTCGAACGCCGATACCCACTGCAGTAGCCGGACACCGTGGACCGCCTCGACGATGTCAGCGGGTTTGTCGATCGCCCAGTGCAGCGTCGATCCGGAGCGGCGAACCACCGAGTTCGTCACCTGCGTGCGGATGCCCAGAGTATTGAACGCGTCGAATTGCAGTTCGCCCGACGGGAATCTGTCCACGACGCGACGCAGCAGGGCGAGTCCGTCGTCCTTGGTCAGGTACATCGTCAGGCCTTCGCCGAGGAAGAGGGTGGGAAGGTCGGCCGGGACATCGGTCAGCCAGTCCGGGTCGGTCACCGATGCCGCAAGCATCCGATAGTTGGCGCGGGCGGGATAGACCTGCTCGCGCAAGCCGATGACCGCCGGGTAGTCGATGTCGTACCACCGCACACCCGGTCCGGGATCGAGGCGATAGACGCGGGCATCCAGACCGCATCCCACATGCAAGACCGTGGCATCAGGGTGTGCGGCCAGGAACTGACGGGCCCAGATGTCGAAATGTGCGGTGCGGATCGCCACCGAAGGGGCCCGCCGCGCGGTGATAGTTGTTGCGTCCCAGTCGTAATCAATGCGCGCTACGGCGGCCTTCGCGTAATTGTCCTTCAGGATCGAATTCGGCGCGTCGGCATCGAGTGCCTTCGCGTACAGCGTCGCCAGCATGGTCTGGGGTGGTCCGTTCAGGTCAACGTGCACACGCTCCATTGACGCGAGCCTAGCGTCTCAGAACCGGAGGCCAACGAGGATCATCTCCGCGAAGGTGTCACCGATCTCGGCCAGCGTGTTGCGGCCGCCGGGGACATACCAACGATGAATCCAGTTGTGCATGCCAAGGATGCCGAGCATCACCAGTCGGGGGTCAAGGTCTGATCGAAAGACGCCGGACCGGACGCCCTCGGTGACAATGGCGAGCAGCGTCTTGCCGTAGGAGTCAGCGTTTTCAACGACGTCACGGAGCCTCGAATAATGTTGCCATCTGCTGACTTTCGCTGAAGAGTAGGAACAGCTCCGGGTACCTGGCGAGGTCCTCGAGATAGGCGCACAACGCGCGCCGCAACTTCTCGTCGGCCGATGCGTTCGATTCAAGCGCCTCACGACAGTGCCGGGTCATCTCGTATGCCGGTTGTTCGATCACCGCAACGAGCAGTTCTTCCTTGGTGTCGACATAGCAATACAGGGTGGCGCGGTCGATACCCACCTCGATGGCGACGTCCTCGAGTCGGGCGTGAGCGAATCCCTCTCGCCGGAAAACCTCCGCCGCACCTCGGAGGATCAGCTGCCATCGCTCGTCGGAGGCGCGGCTTGCGGATTGAATGTTGGACCTCCTCAAGGCACGTTATGACCAGGTTATGACATGGCGATGGCGACGAAAACGTTTGAAGACGCCGCCGATCTCAATCCCACTAATCCGCGCTGAGCTGCCTCGAACGGCTTTTGCCGCTGCGCATCGCGGCCCAGAACCGGGCGGCTTCGCGAATCGATTCCTCCACTGGTCGAGGCTGCCAACCCAACTCGCGGGCAGCCTTGCTGCAGTCGACATCGGCTTCGGCGCGCATCATGCGCACCGAATCAAGGCTGAGTTCGGCGTCCTTGCCGGTCAGTCGGGCCCGCAGGCTGCCCATGGCCCCCAACGCGTAGAGCACCGGCACCGGTATCGAGCGCCGTGGCGGCGGCACCCCGGCCTCGTCGGCCGCGATGCGCACCACGTCCGTCAACGGGATCATGCGGTCGGAGATGAGGTACTTCTCGCCGTTGCGACCACGTTCGGCGGCCAGGATCATCGCCCGGGCGGCATCGTCGACGCCCACGACTTCCAGCTGGATGTCTTTCATCAGGAATGGCAGTTTGCCGAATACGGCGCCCGCGATGAACGCGCCGTGCGGGGTGCGGCCCCAGTCGCCGGCGCCATAGGTTGTTGAGACGCACATCGCGACGGCAGGCAGGCCGTGCTCGGCGACGTAGCGCAGCACCAGATCCTCCGCCTGAACTCGAGATTGCACGTACGGCGTTACCTTGCGAGAGCCGATCCGGTCGGATTCGGTGGCGACGTGGCCGTGCCGGCGATCAACCGACGCATAGGTGCTGGTGAAGATAAACCTGTGCAGCGCAGCATCTTTGGCGACGTCCAGGACGTTGCGCAGGCCCTCCACATTGGTGTGGAACAACGGCGACGGGTCGCGCAGCCAGGCGCGGGTGTCGACCACGCAGTAGTACACGTCGTCGCAGCCGTCCATGGCTTCGCGCACCGTGTCGGTATCGAAGACATCACCTTGGAATCGGGTGAGCTGCAGGTCGTCGATGGCGCGGGTGTTGGCGGTCGGGCGCACCATCACGCGCACTTGATTGCCGTCCTCCACGAGCAGTCGGGTGACATGCGACCCGAGAAACCCATTGGCGCCGATGACCAGTTTCGGCTTGCCGCTCACTGGGCTCATTTGGTGCCGCCGTACTGCTCCATAAAACGCGCGGCTTCCTTATCGAGGGTGCCGAGTTCCTGTGCCTTGCGGCACCACTTCAACGCGGCCTGCACGAAGCGCAGTGGGTTGTAGATGTCTTCCTGCTGGCGCCACAGGCCGCCACCGGCGTACGTGATGATCGAGATATTGGTCGCGGTGATCACGCTGCCGTCACCCGGGTCGCGCATCGGATTGTCGAGTTCCATGATGATGCGCCCGGTGGGCTCATCGATCACCGACCACAACGACGGGAACGCCACCATGTGGCTGCCGGGGAAAGCGGTCATCGTGCGCTGGATCCAGGTGCGCACCTCGGCGCGGCCGTGCATGGTTCCCGCCGCGTGTTCGATGTACAGGACGTCGGGTGTGTAGTGCTGCACCCAGGCGTCCCAGTCGTGCGTTTCGGCTGCTCTGGCGACCGTCTGCTCGAACGTCTCAAATGCCGCGGCCAGTTCGCTTTCGGGGAATTCCGGGCTGGTCACGAGCCGTTACACCTCACGGGCGGAGTGTAGCCTGGGGCTGCTTACCTTCATCGCCGAACCCGGGCCAGGTTAAGGAGGACAGGAATGACGAGCACGCAGAAAGCCATCCTCGCCGGTGGCTGCTTCTGGGGCATGCAGGACCTCATCCGAAAGCAACCCGGTGTGGTCTCCACGCGAGTCGGCTACAGCGGCGGTGAGGTTCCCAACGCGACGTATCGCAATCACGGCAGGCATGCCGAGGCCGTCGAAATCGTCTTCGATCCGTCAACCACCGACTTCCGGACGGTGCTGGAATTCTTCTTCCAGATTCACGATCCGACTACCAAAGACCGGCAGGGTAACGACCGCGGGGCCAGCTACCGGTCGGCCATCTTCTATCTCGACGACGAGCAGAAGCGGGTCGCGCTGGACACGATTGCCGACGTCGAAGCGTCCGGCCTGTGGCCCGGCAAGGTAGTGACCGAGGTCAGCCCGGCCGGCGATTTCTGGGAGGCCGAACCGGAGCATCAGGACTACCTGCTGCGCTACCCGAGCGGCTACACCTGCCACTTCGTGCGGCCGGGTTGGAAGCTGCCGCGACGGGCCTCGGCCAGCAAATAGCGCAGCGTTTCGCAGCGGCTATCCTCGTCGGTGCACCACGATTCGTCCGCCGTCCTTGGGAGTGAAGGCAACGCCGCGACAGAACCGCCGTTCGTCGGGGGCGGTCGTGGTATCGATCGTGAAGTGGCGCAACACCGTTCGCAACACCACATCCATCTCCATGTTGGCGAACGCGGCCCCCACACAACGGCGGGTCCCCCCGCCGAACGGGATCCAGGCGAATGCCGAAGGCTTACCGCCGATGTAGCGCTGCGGGTCGAAGCGCTCCGGATCGGCGAAGACGTCGGGGTTTTCGTGGATCCGCCCGATGTTGACGATGATCGAATACCCGCGGGGAATCACCCATTCGCCGAGCTGATAGTTCTCGGGGTAAACGTGTCGGCCCGCCAGATCGATCACGGTCCGGGCTCGCTGAACTTCCAGGATGGTCGCCGCACGCAGCTCGCTGCCGCCGTTGTCAGTCTCCTCGACCAAGTCCGCCAGCACGTCGGGATGGCGGGTGATCCGCTCGAAGGCCCAGGCCAGGGTGGATGCGGTGGTCTCGTGGCCGGCGGCCAGCAGCGCGAGGAGCTCGTCGCCAATGTCCTTGCGGGACATCACCGAACCGTCCTCGTAGCTGCTGCGCAGCATCAGCGCGAGCACGTCGTTGCGGTCGGCGAAATTGGGGTCTGACCGCTCCAGGTCGATCAACCGGTCGATGACCCGATCGTAGTTACGCCTAAACTCGGTCAGCCTTCCCCACGGGCTGTGCCGGCCGTAATCGCGTTTGGGTACCGGTACCGCCGCCAGGCGCGAGCCCAGAGTGACCCACGGCGGGATGATCCGGCGCAGTTCGTCGAGTTCGGCGCCATCGGCGCCGAAGACCGCGCGCAGGATGGCATTGAGGGTTATGTGCATCATCGACGGCAACGTCGCAAACGACTGCCCCTCGGGCCAATCGGCGGTCTCGCGCAGGGTCTCTTCCTCGATGATGGTCTCGTAGTTCTTCATGCTCTTGCCGTGAAATGGCGGTGCCAACAAACGCCGCCGCCGACGGTGATCGTCGCCTTCCAGGCCGAATACCGAACCCGAGCCGAACATTCGGCTCAGATTGGGCTGAATATTGCCAAGGACGTCCGGGCTGGTGGTAAAGACCTGCTTGGCCAACTGCGGCTCGCCCACCACCACGATGCGTCCATACATCGGGATGTTCAACATGAAGACGGTGCCGTAGCGACGGGTCAGCCGCTGCATCATCGGCCGCCGCAAGGTCGCAAAGCTCAAAGCCTGCAACAGCTTTGGTATACGGACCGCCCGAGGCAGGTTGATCGCAGCGAGCGCCGGCGCGTCAGTGGTTGCTTGGCTCATAAATGTAGGACTCCCAACGTCTGCCCCATCCACGGGGTTGGTACCGCGATGTACCGCCAGCCTTTCCCGGTACGGTACTCTGTGGTACCAAGGCTGACAAGCAGTTCGGCCGAAAGGGGTTCGATAGTGACAGCAACCGCTGGTGACACGGTTCTGGCTAAGCCCGACCCGTTTCGGCTGCGAGTGCTGGACGGCCTCGATGCCTCAATCCGTGAGCGCGGATACCGCGCCACCACTGTCGCCGATATCGTCCGGCACGCGCGCACCTCCAAGCGCACGTTCTACGACCACTTCGCCAGCAAGGAAGAGTGCTTCCTGGAATTGCTGCGGGTAGAGGTCGAGATCATGGCCGACGACATCCGGAGCGCGGTTGATCCCGACGCCGACTGGCAAGTCCAGACCCGTCAGGCCGTGGAGGGCTATGTCGGCAGTATCGAGTCGCGGCCGGCTATCGCACTGAGCTGGATTCGCGAGCTTCCGTACCTGGGCGATATCGCTCGGCCCGTCCAGCGGCGCGGGCTGGACCTGTTGACCAGCCTGCTGATCAATCTGAGCAGTAGTCCGGGTTTCCAGCGTGCCAACCTGCCACCGTTGACGGCGCCGTTGGCGGTGATCCTGCTGGGTGGGCTCCGGGAACTCGTCGCGCTGGCGGTCGAGGACGGCAGGCCGGCCCGCGACATCGTCGAACCAGCGGTGGATGCGTCTACCGCCTTGCTCGGGCCTCGATACTAGGCGCCACCGGGTTGCCACTAGGTTCAATTGCCATGCGTCTATCGACTCGAAACCAGCTCAAGGGAACCATCACCGAGGTCAACCTCGGCGCGGTGATGGCAATCGTCAAGGTCCGCCTCGACGGCGGCGACCAGGTCGTCACATCCTCGGTCACCAAAGACGCCGCGGTCGACCTCGGCTTGCAGGTCGGCCAGCCAGCGACGGTGGTCATCAAATCCACCGAAGTCACCATCGGCGTCGAGTAGCCATGCCAGCCACCATGCGGGCCGAGCGCTTCTACGCAGAAACTAAAAGGGTTGTGCTGGAAGATGTTCCGATTCCTGAACCGGGTCCCGGCGAAGTTCTGGTCAAGGTCGCCTTCTGCGGGATCTGTCATTCGGACCTGAGTCTGATCAACGGCACCTTCCCGGCCATGACTCCGGTGGTGACCCAAGGCCACGAAGCCTCGGGCACCATCGCCAAACTCGGCCCCGACGTGTCCGGCTGGACCGAAGGCGACCGGGTGGTGGTCGCCGCCGGCCGACCCTGTCAGACCTGCCCGAATTGCCGACGCGGTGACGTGGTGAATTGCCTGCGGATCCAGTTGATGGCTTTTGCGTATGACGGAGCGTGGGCCGAATACACCGTTGCTCAGGCAGCAGGCCTGACCCGGGTGCCCGACAACGTTCCACTCGAGCAAGCCGCGATCCTGGCCGATGCGGTCTCGACTCCCTTCGGCGCCGTCGTCCGGACCGGCAAGGTGGCGATCGGAGAGTCGGTCGGTGTGTGGGGCGTCGGCGGTGTCGGCACCCACATCGTGCAACTCGCGCGGTTGGTCGGTGCGGTACCGGTGATCGCCCTGGACATCAATCCGGCCGTGCTGGAGCGTGCGTTGGAAATCGGTGCGGACTATGCGTTCGACACCCGCGACGATCGGTTGCAGGACAAGATCGCCGAGGTCACCGGCGGGCGCAAGCTGGACGTGGCCTTCGACGCCGTCGGCCTGAAAACGACGTTCGAGCAGGCGTTGGACTCGCTAACGTCCGGCGGCCGGTTGGTAGGCGTCGGGATGAGCGCGGAGTCACCGACCGTGGGCCCCACCGCCATGTTCGGATTGAGTCGCAAGCAGGCGCTGGGTCACCTCGGCTACCAGAACGTCGACATCGAAACCCTGGCGAAGCTGGTTTCCCTTGGACGTCTTGATCTTTCGAGGTCGATCAGCGAGATCGTCGCACTGGAAGACATCGTGGCGGGCATCGAGAAGCTGGAGCGCCAGGAGGGCAACCCGATCCGGATTCTGGTCCAGCCCCACTAGATGCGTAAGAACGCGCGCAATCGATCCAGCACCAGATCGGGTCGTTGGCGCACGATCCAGTGTCCGACGCCGGGGACCAGCTCAACCTCGAAATCGCTGATGTGCTCGGCATATCCGTCGGCCAGATCCGCAGTGACCACTGGGTCGTCGGTACCGGTCAGCCAGCGAACCGGAACCTCGACCCGGGCGTCTTTGTATTCGCCGCGCATCCAGGGCAGCATCTCCTTGGTCTGAAAGGAGCGATACCAGCGCGAACCGGCCTCCGCGTGGCCCGGCTGGCGCATGCACTCGACGTAGAGCCGGATATCTTCATCGGGAAGATTGAATCCGCTGCCGACCCACGACCCCAAGGCGCGGGCGAACCGGGCCTTCGGATCACTGAGCAGTCGGGGACCGATCACCGGCAGTGAAATAGGGATTTGATACCACAGCCGCCAGATGTTCCGGATCGATGCGAGATCCCGTTTCACCCAGGGCGCAACGGTATTCATCCCGAAGAAACCGGTCACCCGCTCGGGATGGCGCAGCATCAGGATGAAGGCCACCGGCCCACCCCAGTCGTGGGCGGCCAGCCTCACCTGGCTGACGCCCAATTTGTCCAGCACCGCCGCGAGGTCGTCGGCCATCTCGGCCTTGGTGTACAGCGACCGCGGCGCCGAACTCCAGCCCGCACCGCGCAGGTCGGGACAGAGCACTCGGTATCCGTCGGCGGCCAGCGGACCGATCAGCTCGTGCCACTCCCACCAGTTCTCCGGAAAGCCGTGCACCAGCATTACCGCTGGACCATCGGCGGGGCCGGCGTCTGCGACGTGGATGGTGACGCCGTTTCCCACGTCCACAAATCTGTGCTCGACGCCGTCCAAAGCGGGCAGAGTAGTCATGCCTGAAGAACGTAGTCCTACGTGAGGAAACGCTCGACGTAGGGCGCAAACCGGTCCCGCAGATCGCCTTCCGTCAGTCCGAACATCTCGTATGACGTTTCGACGCTGCCCAGCCGGCCGCGCCGGTGGCCGGCCAGGTAGTCGCCAGTGGCCGCGCGTACTTCGTCGGTAAATGGTTGGCCGGCCAGGGCATACACCCGCTCGGCAACACCGAGTTCGTCGGCCATGAAGTCGTCGAATCGGACGTCGACCGAACGGTCCGGACCGATGGTGTCACGATCTCGAACGAGTACGTTGAGCATCTGTTCGAGGCGGTCGATCCAGTACGCGGCGATCTGCTCCACGGGCACCGGCGACCGGTGCATGCGGGCGGAGTAGGTGATCATCGCGACCATTGACCGCGCGACGGGCGCCGGGTCGCGGTGGGTGAAGACCACGATGCTGTCGGGAAAGACCCGATCCAGGACGGGCACCTGTTCGAGGTGCTGGGGCGACTTCAGCAGCCAGCGGTCTCCCCCGCGCAGGAATTGCATCGCTTTCAGTTGCGTGGCGAGGTACCGATAATGCGGCGTCTGATCGTGGGCGTGGTAGTAGTCGCGCCACTGCGGCACGTGCGCGAGTGTCTCAAACAACATGGTGGAGAAGTCGTTGGCCAACAGCTGAATTTCTTCGTGGACATGGTCGGTAGTCATCTCGTGCATGAGCGCGAAATGCGGCATCAGGAGGTTGATTACGCTGACGGCGACGTCCATCCGGGCGCGCCGCGGGTCCGGCTCAACTCCTGCCTCCGACGGCAACGGAAAAGGTTCGTTGCTTTCCCAGTACGGCATGGTGCGGAAGGTGGGCGCGGCGGCCAGCAGATTGTGCAGATGGGTGGTGCCGGTGCGGGGGAGCCCCGCGATCACCACCGGCGACCGCAGGTCGATGTCGTCGATCTCGGGGTGCCGTCTGCGCAGGTCCGCCAATAACAACCGGTTCTTGAGCAGTTGCAGCACCTGCCCGTAGAAGTTGACCACACCGACTCCGTGCACTCCGTCGATGTCGCGCAGCGCCGACAGGTAGACATCCAGTCGTTCCCGGTAGTCGCCGGGACCGAAATCCTGCAGTCCTGTGTCGGCAATGGCCCTGGCGTGCAACGCATCTGCATCCAGCGGGCAGTCCGGGGCCATCGTGCCCATCATGTCCAGGATCGGCTGGGCCTCGGCGCTGAATTGGGGCGAAGCTAGGTCTTCAAGGCGAACGGCATCGGTCACGGCGACTTATGTTACCCGGGGTTTCGTAATGGTTCGAGATTTTGGTCGCCCTCGCGATCCGCGTATCGACGCGGCGGTGCTGGACGCCACGGTTGAGTTGCTCGCCGAAACCGGCTACCCCGGCCTCTTGGTCGCGGCCATCGCCAAGCGGGCCGGTACGAGCAAGCCGGCGATCTACCGGCGCTGGCCCAGCAAGGCGCACCTGGTGCACGAGGCGGTGTTCCCGATCGGTGCCGCGACCGCAATTCCCGACACCGGATCACCGCGCGAGGACCTGCGCGAGATGGTGCGCCGCACGATGGCGGTCCTGACCACTCCGGCCGCCAGGGCCGCCCTGCCCGGGCTGATCGGCGAGATGGCCGCGGATCCCACTCTGCATTCGGCACTGCTGCAACGCTTCGCCGGCCTCATCGGAGGTGGTCTCGCCCAGTGGCTGGAACGTTCCGCGACCCGGGGTGAGGTCCGGCCCGAGACGACCGCCACCGACCTCGCCGAGGCTATCGCCGGCCTCACCCTGATTGCCCTGCTCACCCGAGGCGCCGAACTCGACGACTCATGGATCGATCGGACCACCACGTTGCTCCTGGAAGGAATCAGCGCATGACGCACGAATCGACTGCCGCCTGGAACGAGTTGCTCACCACGCTCGGCAGCCTGGACCGCACCTTCCTGGAAGGCGACCGCGCAGTCACCGACGATCGGCACATTGCCGACGGCTACCGAATGCTGGCCACCACCCTGGGCGTGGCCTTCGATACCTACCTTTTCGCCGACCCCGGTCGGCCGCAGTTCGTCGCGGTGAACACACCGTTCCGCCGGGATCGCCGCTGGGGCGGCGACAATACCGACGCGTACTACTACGTTTGCCCGGTCGATCCGCAGCGCCGCTACCGGATCAGTGGCAACAAGGGCGACAGCGTGTACTTCTCGGTGACCGCGTACAACGAACCTTCCCCCGGCGCATGGTCGGACCGCGTCGTGGCGTTAATCCGCGACACCGATCTCGACGTGGCCGCCGATGGCAACTTCTCCTTCGAATTTCCCGCGACGCCCGACGCGGCCGTGTTGATGACCCGCGATTACCAATCCCACCCGCTGACGGGACGCCCCATCGTCTGGAATATCGAAGCGCTCGAGGATCCGGACCCAATTCGGCATGGCGATGCCGAGACCGCGGCCAGCCTGCGGGCTACCGCAGCCTGGATGCGGATGATGTTTGCCATCGTTCCGCTGCCGGTAGGAAGCCGTGTC
>JAVROG010000270.1:0-6206 GCA_032162865.1 Mycobacterium sp.
GACAGCAACTCTCGACGATATCGCCCACGCCGCGGGTTATACGAAAGGCGCCATCTACAAGCACTTCGCCACGAAGGAGGATCTGTTCCTAGCAGTGAGCGACCGGTACTGGCGTCGCTATTTCGACAATTTCGCCGAGGTGATGCTGACGGCCAGGCAGATCGGGGCGCGCGAGCTCGACGACATCGCCGAACGGTGGCGCCAACTGAGCCGCGATCGCGGCGCCGAGCACGCGGCATTGGGACACGAGTTCACCCTCTACCTATTCCGAAACCCCGACGCGCGGGAGCGGGTGGCCGCCAAGAGATCCGAGGTAGTGGAAAAGCTGGGAAAGTTCATCGTGGCGGGCATAGACCGGCTCGGCGGAGCACTGCTGATCCCGCCCTTGACGTTCGCCCAAATTCTCGTCGCCACCACTGATTCCGTCGTGCTGGGCAGCCAGCTCGATGATCTCGATCTCTACCGGCCGATCGTGCAGATGTACGTGTCGGTAATCAAAATGCCCTGACTTCAGTAGTTTTGGTGGCTGTCATGCGTAAGGACATATCAGGGCCCGCACGGGCCGTACGGACCAGGTCGTCAAAGCCCAGCGCACTGAACATCTCGCCGTAGCCGGGCGGGCCGAGATAGACGGCCAGCTGAGCAGCCAGTTGGGCGTGCGCGGCAGCACGGGGGTTCAGCGCGACCGGTACCCACACCGTGAGGCGCGGCGCGTTGCGGCCGACCACCCCTGCCGCGGCGTCGATTACCGCACGCACCTCTGAGACGCGGGTGGGCGAAGCAAGGTTGAGCACGACCTCATCGGCGTGCTGCGCCGCCACCCGAATCATGCCAGGCCCGAACGCGCCCAACGCGATTCGCGTCTCAGGCCGCGCACCGCGCAGTCGAAAGCCGCGGCTGGTGACGTGCCGGCCGATGTACTCGACGCGGTCGCCGGTCAGTATCGACCGCAGGCACTCGATGGTTTCGCGCATGACCGTCACGTGGTGCTCCCACAAACGGTCGTGCCACCCGGCCACGATGGCCGGACTGGAAGCTCCCAATGCGATGTCAACCCGGCTGCCAGTGAGGGAGGCGACGGTACTGACACCCAACGCGAGTGTCACCGGGCTGCGAACCCCGACGGCCAAGGGTCCGATCTTCAGGGTCATATCGGGCGCGCCAGCCCGACCGCGGTCGCCAACGCGAACGCGTCGTAGGTGGCCATTTCACCGATCCACACCGCATCGAAGCCGGCGTCACACGCTGCCAGCGCGACTTCCATCGCCTCGTCATCGGGCCGGTCAAGCCAAAACGGCAGCGCGACTTCGAGATCGGTCACAGCATCGACGCGTCGGAAGGCAGATCGAGCAGGATGCGGCCGGGCAGTTCGCGTGATGCCTCGTTGACCTGGAAGTGGGCGGTGGCGGTGAATGCATCGCGGAGTCGACGCTGCAGGGGTGAGCTGTCGTAAATAGCGCTGCCGCCCGCCAGGTCATACATATTGCGCACCACGTCGGCCGATGTCCGCACTGCATGCGTGGCCGCCAGGCGTAGCCGGTTGCGCATCGCCAGCGGCACTGGTTCGGGATCGTGGCTGGCCTGCCAGGCGTCCTCGATCGCCTCGTAGTACAGCGCGCGAGCGGCGCCCAGTTGCGCCTCGGCCGTCGCGACCGCCACCTGAGTCGCCGGACGTTCGGCCAAAGTGCGCGTCGCTCCCAGCGCTTTCTTGCCGCCGGCCAGTTCAGCGAGGTCGTCGATGGCGCCGCGCGCATTACCCAACGCGGCTGCGCCAATGCACAGCGCGAAGAACCCGAACACCGGGAAGCGATACAGCGGCCGGTCCACGACTGGTCCGTCAAACACCGAGAACACCCGATCGGCGGGCACGAAGACCTCGTCGGCAACGGAATCGTGGCTGCCGGTGCCGCGCAGACCAAGCGTGTGCCAGGTGTCGAGAACCTGCAGGTCGTCTTTGGCCAGTGCAACCACAGACGGCACCCGCTTCTCGTCGATGAAGCATCCGGCAAACATCATGTCCGCGTGGGTGATTCCGCTGCAGAATGGCCAGCGCCCGGACACCACAACACCGCCGTCGACCGATCTGGCCGTGCCGCGCGGTGCCCACACCCCCGCCGCGACGACCCGTCCGCCGCCGAACATCTCGTCGCGGGTGGCCGCCGGCAGGTAGGCAACAAGCAGTGCACTGGTGATCGCGATCGACACGCACCATCCCGCCGAGGCGTCGCCGCGAGCCACCGCTTCGGCGCACCGCAAAGCCGGTCCGGGCGCGAGCTCCAGCGCCTCGACCTCGCTCGGCATGGTGGCACGCAGAAAACCGGCCTCGCGCAGCATGGCTACCAGCTCATCAGGCAGTCTGCGGTCGCGGTCGATCTCCGTCCACATCTCCCGCGCCGAGAGCGCGATCTTCTCGGCAGTGGCGGTCAGGTCCGGATGATTCATCGGAGCTCCTGGTGGGTGGTGGTTCAAATATGTTACCACCTACAGTTCAGCAAATGAACCGGGTACAGTTGCTGAACTATGGCCGCTCCCGATCTGTCCCACCGCTTTGAAGCGGACTCGGTCGGCCGGGCACTGGAGCTGGTCGGTGAGCGCTGGACACTCCTGATCCTGCGCGAGGCGTTCTTCGGAGTGCAGCGCTTCGGTCAACTCGCTCGTAACCTCAACATTCCGCGGCCCACGCTCTCGTCGCGGCTGCGGATGCTTGTCAATGTGGGCGTGCTTGACCGGGTGCCATATTCCCAGGATCCCGAACGCCACGAGTACCGGCTCACCGACGCAGGTCGCGATCTCTTCGGAGCGATCGTCGTCCTCATGCGGTGGGGGGATGAGCACTTGCCGCACCCAGACGGGCCACCGATTGTGCTGCGCCACAACACCTGTGGCGAGTTCGCCGATCCACGCCTGACCTGCGCCCACTGCGGCGAAGAGGTCACCGCGCGAAATGTGACACCCGAAGCCGGACCGGGCTTCCGCACCAAGCTGGCATCGCGCGCTTGACCTAGCCACTGCTTGGCGGCGATGCGATTCGGCAGACCGGGCCCGCCGGGGGTTGCCGAACACCAATAGGTTGGTGGAGCAGCGCCGGGGACATACCAGATTGAACGAGGAGACACCGATGAGCACAGCCGACATTGATCCGGAATCGCGATGCCGCATACCGCTGCCACTGCGCGAGGACCTCGACACCGAGGGCCAGAGGACCTTTGACTTCTACACCTCGGGGACGCTCCGCGGCCTCCGTGGCCCCGCTGGAATTTGGCTGCACAGCCCAAGATTGGCCGAGCTGTATCAGCCGCTCGGCACATACCTGAGGTCCGGCGCCGGCCTTAGTGAACCGGTTCGCGAGGTGTGTGTCCTGGCGACAGCCCGCGAGTTCAACAACGCGTCGAGTGGGCGGCGCACGAGCCAGAAGCCCTGCGCGTCGGTGTGCCGGAACAGATCATTCAATCCATCAAATTCAGGGAGCCGAGCGCCGAGATGGATGCGCCGTTCGGGACCGTCGTCGAATTAGTTCGCGAGGCCTTCACCGCAGGATCAGTGAGCGCGGCGACCTACGATGCCGCAGTTGCGCTGCTTGGAGTTCCACTTCTGATCGATCTCATCTCCCTTGCCGGGATGTATGCAAGCACCGCTGCGATGCTCACAGTCTTCGATATGCAGTTGGATGCTGGCGAGACGCACCTATTGCCATCCCTTAAGTGACACAGCCGGGGTCGCGGTGACGACCGAGCCACAGCTCATGTGAGGTTGGCACCGCCGTCGACGAGAATTGTCTGGCCGGTGACGTAGGCGCCGTCGTCGGAGAACAGGAACGCCACCATCGCCGCGAGGTCCTCGGGGACGCCCAGGCGGTGCGAGCGCACCGATGCGAGGATCCCCTCGCGATATTCCTCGGTCGTATTCGCCAGCGCCGCTCCGGTGAGTATCACCCCCGGCGCCACCGAGTTGCACCGCACGCCATGCTTTCGCCCAATGTGGCGGTGTGGCGTGTTAGGCCATAGAGCCCCGCCTTGGCGGATTGATAGGCAACACGGCGATCCTCGCCCATCCAGACACTGGTTGACATCGTGTTCACGATCGCACCGCTGCCCTGCTTCATCATGATGGGCAGGGCGTGGCGAATGCCGAACATGTAGCCGGTGAGAGTGACGTCGATGGTGTGCCGCCACACCTCAAGCGAGACCGAAAGCACGTCGCTGTCCTGTGCCAGTGTGGCGGGAGAGAGGTCTGCGGCCACGTTGAATAGTCCATCGAGGCGGCCGAATTCGTTGACGGTGTCCTCGACGAGCTATTTGTAGGACGCCTCATCGGTGATATCGAAGGATCGCGCCACGGCCCTTCCACCCGATGCTTGGACCTCGTCCACGACGGCCCGAGCCGCAGCCTCGTTGAGATCTGCTGCCACGACGGCCGTGCCCTCCTCGGCCAGGCGGACGGCGGTCGCCGCGCCGATATTGCCCGGCGCCGCGCCGGCGACTAGGGCCACCTTGCCCTTGAGACCTCTCATTAGTCCAACTCCTTAATCCGAACTGTCTGTTGTCTCGGTAGATGACTTCAACCCGTTACTTCTTCAGCGCGGGCAGTGGTGTGTAGACACAGCCTGTTAGTGGTTATCTGTAAGTGGTTCCGGGTGTTTCCGAGTGTTACTCGACGCGGCCCTGGCCCGCGCCCTGTAGCTCCTACCAGGCGGTGGCGCCGCCGTCGACCGGGTAGTTGGCGCCGGTGATGTAAGACGCCCGGTCAGACGCAAGGAAGGCCGCGAGCTCCGCGACCTCTTCGGGTTGTCCGAAGCGCTTGAGAAGCGTCTTGCTGGTTATCGCGTCCCGGGCCGCCTGGTTGTCGCCGAGGTCGCGGTCGGCGGCCGGGGTCAGGAACGGTCCGGGACTGATTGCCACCGCGCGGATCCCGTGGCGTGCGCCTTCAAGCGCCAATTGTCGCGTCATGGCGATGACGCCGGCTTTGGCTGCGGCGTGCCCGACCCACGGGGGGGTCTCTGCCGCGATCATGCCTGCGTGGGACGCGATGTTTATGATTACACCGCCGCCGCGCTGGACCAGGTGCGGCCATGCGAACTTCGACACGAAGAAGGGAATGTCGAGTTCGCCAGTTATGGTGGCCCGCCAGTCGTCGATAGAGAAATCGGGCATCGGACCGAAGTACTGTATGGCCGCGTTGTTGCAGACGACGTCGATCCCGCCGTAGGCGGCGGCGGCATCCTCAACCATCGTCCGCGCCTGTTCGGGGTCGGTGAGATCGATCGGCGCGATGCCAGTCATCTCACCGCCGGCGCGACGTATGAGTTCGACCGTCTCGTTGTTGGCATCAACCTTGATGTCGCACCCGACAACCTGGGCGCCTTCTCGCGCAAAGGTCTGCGCCGCAACGCGACCCAGACCTCCTCCGGCGCCGGTGATCAGCACGACCTTCTGGTCAAGTATTCCCATGGCTTCCTCCTGATCTGAAATGCGAAGTTGATGCACTCGTGGCTGGTGCTGCAACGGTCGTGGCAATCGGCCTGCGCGCCAGCGCAACACCGGCGGGTTACGGCAGGACGACGATCTTTCCGTTGAGGTGCCCGGCACTGCTGGTATCTAGCGCTGCTGCGGTCTCCGTCAGAGGAAAAGTGCGCCAGATAGGGACGGTGAGTCGCCGCTGCTCGAGCAAGGAGGCGATCTCGCGTAGCGCAGGGCCCCAATCATCTTCCGTTGCGCCGACGAAGACTTGAATTCCGGTTTCGGCGGCGTCGAACGCGACGAGGGTCAGAACGCGGTCGGGGCCACCGGCGAGTTCGATCGAGAGCGGAATCTCGCCGCGACCGGACGCATCGAGGACGGCATCGACTCCGTGTGGCGCAACGGCGCGGACACGTTCGAGGAGGCCGTCGCCGTAGGAGACGGGTTCGGCGCCAATCGATCGCAGGTACTCGAAATTGCGCTCGCTCGCCGTACCAATTACCCGTGCCCCGCGCGCGACCGCGAGCTGAACCGCGAACGTACCCACGCCACCGGCGGCGGCGTGCACGAGCAACGTCTCGCCCGCCTTAATGCCCAGTTGGTTAAGCACGGCCCACGCGGTGCCGCCCGCGCCGGCCACGCTGCCGGCCACGTCCCAGCCGATGTCCGCTGGTTTGGCTATGAGGTTGGCCGGATCTGCAAGCGCGGACTCGGAGATGGCGGGCGTCAGCGACCTGCCCATAACCTCAT
>JAVROG010000271.1:0-8139 GCA_032162865.1 Mycobacterium sp.
ACTGGATTGGGTCGCCGACCGCCGTCAGTGCGAGCCCGTCGTCCCCAGCGTCACAGCCACCGCCGAACAGCGACGACAACGCCACCCGCTGCGAGTGGCCGGTGTCCTGGTACTCGTCGAGCAGCACCACCCGGTAGCGGCTGCGCAGATCCCGCCCCACCTGTGGGAACGACGCCGCCAACTGCGCAGCCGAGGCCATCTGCATGCCGAAGTCCATCACTTTGGCGGCACGCATCCGTTGCTGCAATGCATCAAGCAGTGGCACCAATTCGGCGCGTTCGGTTTGGGTGGCCAGCATGCGCAGCAGCCATTGGCTGGGACCGCGCTCGCGCTGGTACGGGCCGGCCGGCAGGGTGTGGACGAGCCTTTCCAGCTCTAGATGGGTATCGCGGAGCTGGCCCGTGTCTACCAGGTGTTCGGCCAGCTGACCCCACAGTCGCAACACCGACGAGGTGACCGTTGCCGGGGTTTTGTCGGTATTCAGTTCGCCGCGGTAGCTGCTGACGACATCGAACGCCAGCTGCCACAGCTCTGTCTCGGTGAGCAGTCTGGTATCGGGCTCCACGGGCAGCAGCAGGCCGTACTCACGCAGCAGCGAGCCGGCGAACGCGTGGTAGGTGCTGACCAGCGGCGTGCCTGCGGATTCGCCGATCGCCGGTCCATCGGGCCCGACGCCGACGCCGACGCCGGCTAGCCGCGCCAGCCGGGACCGGACGCGACGCATCAGCTGTCCGGCGGCCTTGCGGGTGAAGGTCAGACCCAGCACCTGACTCGGTTCGGCATATCCGTTGGCGATCAGCCACACCACCCGCGCGGCCATGGTCTCGGTCTTGCCGGCTCCGGCTCCGGCGATCACCACCAGCGGGCCCGGCGGTGCGGCGATCACCGCGGCCTGTTCCTCGGTGGGCGGGAAAACGCCCAGGACGCCGGCTAATTCGGTCGGGCTGTAGCGCGCGTTCATTGCGCCGATCCTCCGGCGTGGGCGGGGCACGATGGCCGGACCGGACAGTGCGAGCAGCCGTCGTTGCGCCGTGCGATGAACTGCGGTCCGGCCGTCGCGTCGGCGGCCTGCCGTACCAGGGCGCGCCAGTGGTCGCGGGCCTGCGGTGTCAGTGGGTCCTGTTCGCGCTGCGTGGCACCGGCCGCCCCGGTCTTGCCTGGATAGACCAGACGGCCCCCGCCGGGCTCGTCTGGTCCGGTTTGGAAGGCGGGCAGCAGGCCTTGGGCTACCGCCAACTGGTACATCGCCAGCTGGGCGTGCTGTTGGGCGTCGTCCTTGCTGACCGGCGTTTTGCCGGTCTTGACGTCGACAATCACCAACCGACCGGCGCCGTCGCGTTCCAGCCGATCAACCCGGCCGCGCAACCGGACCTCGCCCCCGTCACTACGCGAGGCGTCGAGGACACCGTCGACGTCGACTTCGACGCCGACCTCGGTCAGCTCGCCGCGCGTCTGCGCGCGCCACTCGACGAACGCCTCGATCATGGCTCGGTGCCGGGCGAGCTCGTTGGTCGAATGCCAGTCGGCCTCGAACGGCAGGTGCTGCCAGACCCGGTCCAGCTCGGCGAGCAGTTGCGACTCGGTCGAACCCGGTTCGGCGATCAGCGCGTGCAACACCGAGCCGATGGTCGAGCGCAGTTCACGCGGGTTGGTTCCGCCGTGCCGTTCGGCCAGCCAGCGCAGCGGGCAGTCGTTGAGTGTTTGCAGCGTCGACGGTGTCAACGTGACGGCGTCGCCCTGGCCGCACAACGGAGCGCTGGTGCTGACCGGCACCAGCCCATGCCACCCGATTGGATCCGCTCCCGGCACACCTGCCTGCGCCAACCGGGCCAATTGTGTTGCCGCACATGATCGAGCGGCAGCGTCGACGACGCCGTCCGGTGCGCACACCACTGCCCGCAAGCGGCCCACCACCGCGGCGGTCGACAACACCCGTGGCGCCGCAATGGGTTGCGCTGCCACGGGTTCGTCATCGGCCTCGTGCGCGATTTCGAAGAGGAACGGCGACGGCAACGCGGCCTCGCCCCCGCTGCCGCCCGTGTCGCTGTCGATCGCCGTCACCAATAACCGACGCCGCGCTCTGCCCATCGCCGCGACCAGCAGCCTGCGCTCCTCGGCCAGCAGCGGCGCCCGCGCGGATGCGTCTGCGGTGACGCCGTCGAGTTCGTCGAGCAGTCGCTGGGTGGCCAAGACTCCGCCACGGGGAATCGTGTTGGGCCACAACCCGTCCTGCAATCCGGCGATGACCACCAGATCCCATTCGTGGCCCAGTGCGGCGTGTGCACTGAGCACCCTCACCTGCTCCGTTTCGGCTACCGGCTCGCGGGCGGCCCGCGGCACGTGCAACGCCGCGACGTACTCGAGGAGTCCGCGCACCGACGCACCGGACGTGCGTGACACGTAGTCATCGGTGATGTCGAACAACGCGGTCACTACTTCCAGATCCCGGGTGGCCTGAGCAGCTGCGGGGCCGCCTCGCTCGATGGCCGCCAACCAGCGACGCTGTAGGCCCGACCGGTGCCATGCCGCCCACAGCGTGTACCGCGGATCTTGGCCGTCGCGGTGACACCTGGCCGCGGCCGCCAGCACGGCACGGGCCCGCCGCAATGCGCCAGACTGTGGTCCCGACACCGGGTCGTCGCCGCTCAGCACCTGCACCAGCAGGTCAGCGGACGCCCCGGGCGACTGGTCGACCTGGGTGCGCCGCAGGGTCCGCCGCAGTTGACGAAGTGCGACCGGGTCGACCCGGCCGATGGGCCCGGTGAGCAGTGCCAGCGCTTGGTCACCGTCGAGCCCGTCAGCTGTCGCGGCCAAGACGGTGAGCAGCGCGCTCGCCGCGGGTTCTTCGGACAGCGAGCCGCCGATTGCCGGGATTGCCACCGGAACGCCGGCGGCGGAAAGGGCCCGCGGCAACCGTGCGCCGGCCCGCGGCACGGAGCGCACGATCACCGCCATCTGCGACCACGGCACCCCGTCGACAAGGTGTGCGCGCCGGAGGGTGTCGGCGATCAGTGCGGACTCCGCGTGCGCCGAGGCGGCCAGGCGCACCGTCACCGATCCGGTCTCGCTTCCGGTGCACTCTACGCGCCTGCCGTCTCTGGCACCTGGCAGCCGGCCCGCGATGCCGCTCACGGCACGTGCCACTGCGGGAGCGCAGCGGTGCGACACGGTCAACGTCACCGACGGTCCGTCCTGGCCGAGCAGCCCAGCCGGTTCGCCGCCCCGGAATCCAAATACCGCCTGGTTGGGATCGCCGGCGATGAGGGCCACCTCGGTGCCGGCCGCCAGCACCCGAACCAACTGGGCCGCTTGCGGGTCGAGTTGCTGGGCATCGTCGACCAGCAGCACTCGGATACCGGCACGCTCGGCAGCCAGCAGGTCCGAATCGACGGCCAAGGCCTCCAGCGTCGCCCCGACGAGTTCGGCGGCCGCCAGCGCCGGTGCCGTCGCTTGCGGGGCGGCCGTGCCGACCGCCGCCCGCAGCAGCATCACCTGCTCGTACTGTCGGGCGAATTGACCGGCGGCAGCCCACTCCTGGCGGTCACAGCGGCGGCCCAGCCGCTCGAGCTCCAGCGGATCCAGACCGCGTTCGGCACAGCGCGCCAGCAGGTTCCGCAACTCGCTTGCGAATCCCGCGGTGCTCAGCGCGGGCAGCAGATGGTCGGGCCAGCTGGAGCCACCGGCGGGCCGGTCCTGCAGGTCGCCTGCCAGCAATTCCCGGATGATGGCGTCCTGCTCGGCGCTGGTGAGCAGGCGCGGCGGCGGGTCGCCCGCGCGTTCTGCGGCACGGCGCAACACCGCGTAGGCGTAGCTGTGCACGGTGCGCACCAACGGCTCGCGCACCGCGGCCCGGCCCGATCCCGAGCCCAACAGCGCCCTCGTCAACGCGCTACGCTCCCGCATCCCCATCCGGCCCGAACCGGTAAGCAGCAGAATCGATTCCGGATCTGCGCCGGCGGTGATATGAGCGACCGCAGCCTCAACCAGCAAACTGCTCTTACCGGTCCCGGGGCCACCCAAGACACGCACCATGCCGCGCAGCCCAGGCCGCAGAACCTCATGCGCCTCGGCATCCCAGCTCAATGACATACCGGCATGCAATCACGATGGTCTGACAAGTTCCCGGATCCAGGACTGACGGCGGTCGGACGCCGCCCCCAGTAGTCGTCGTCGAACAAACTGGCATGATCGACGCGTGACAGCCGCCCTCCATGTGTGCCGATTCGGTCCGCCCGGCCCCATCCAGATGCTGGCGCTGCACGGACTGACCGGCCACGGCCAGCGCTGGCAACATTTCGCGAACTACGTGCCCGAAATTGCCGTCGCCGCACCCGATCTGATAGGGCACGGCCGATCGACGTGGGCTGCGCCGTGGTCCATCAACGCCAATGTCGCGGCGCTGGCTGCGCTACTCGACGCCGAGGCGGACGGGCCGGTGTTGGTGCTCGGGCACTCGTTCGGTGGCGCGCTCGCCCTGCATTTGGCGGCGGCCCGTCCCGACTTGGTGGCCGCGCTCGTACTACTTGACCCGGCGATCGGGTTGGACGGTCGATGGATGTCACAGATCGCCGAGGCGATGCTCTCCTCCCCCGACTATCCCGACCGTGAACAGGCGCGCCAGGAGAAGGCAGCGGGCTCGTGGGCGGATGTCGACCTGGCGGTGCTCGACGCCGACCTTGATGAACACCTGATACAGCTGCCGAACGGTCGGTACGGATGGCGTATCAGCCTGCCCGCCATGATGTCCTACTGGAGCGAGTTGGCCCGTGCCATCGTGCTACCGGTCGCCGGGGTACCGACGACTGTGGTGCGGGCGAAATGGACGTCACCCCCGTATGTCAGCGACGAGCTGATCTCCGGCCTGCGGGACCGGTTGGGCGCCGATTTCGAACTGCTCGACTACGAATGCGACCACATGGTGCCGCACGCCAAGCCCGACGATGTTGCGGCCCTGATTCGCAAGCGGTTGGAAACGCACTAGTCGTGGCGCAGGTGACCGACGAACAGATAGAGCGGGTGCGCTCACTGGTCGCGGCCATCCCTGCCGGTAGAGTCTCGACCTACGGCGATATCGCTTCTGCTGCAGAGCTTTCCAGCCCGCGCATCGTCGGCTGGATCATGCGCACCGACTCCGCGGACCTGCCCTGGCACCGGGTGATCACCGCGTCCGGACGACCGGCTCAACACCTGACCAGCCGGCAGCTGGAACTGTTGCGGGCGGAGGGGGTGCTGTCCGTCGACGGAAAGATCGCGCTAAGCGAGGTCCGCTACGAGTTCGGGGCCGAGGACTAGAGAATCATCCGGACCAACGCCGCGGTGCGGGCCAGACCGGGAAACGCCTCTGCCGTGGACCGCGGGTGCAGCGCATGCACCGCCAAGCGGAACATCAACGCACGCAACAACATCTGCGACCATTCGGGCAATGCACTCCACCGCTCGATGAGGCCGTCGTCGGCCTCGCCCCACGACAGCGCGTCGACAACCACCACACCGGCCGCCCAGGACGCCGGTCGCCAGTACGGCGTGATGTCGGTGATCCCAGGCGGTGCGGTTCCCGCGAAAAGCACTGTGCCGTAAAGATCTCCGTGCACCAATTGGTTGGGGCTGCGGGTTGGTTTACGCAGCGTCGCAAGTTGATCGATCAATTCGACGGAACGGTCAGCGTCTGCTGAAGTCGGCGCGGCCCGCGCGCCAGGCGGGACCGAGTGCAGCGGACGCTCTTCCCACGCGGCGCGATCAGCGGCGATGAAGACGTCGACTTCGGCCCAGGGCGCGCTTGGTCCCTGGGTCAGGAATCGTGGCCGCTCCAACTTTCCAGTGGCCTCGTGCAGCCGTACCGCCGCCGAGACGACCTCATCGTGGCGGGCTTCGGGTGTGCCGGCCACGAATGTGTCTGCCCGCCAGCCAGAAACCACGTAGCGGCCGTCCGTCGAACGGACCGGACGGGCCAGGCGCACGCCGTCGACGAACAAGGTCTCTCGCACGCGGGCCGACCACGCCGCGCGGGCGTTCTCGGCCACCATCGACAACACCACTTCGCCGCAGCGCCATCCGCCTTCCCAGCTGGCACCCAGCGGGGCGGGTTGCACGCCGGTCAAACCGAACGCCGCCAACACATGCTCGGGCGGCGGCTCGACTGTCACGGGGACCAGCCTAGTAGGGAGACGATGCGCGCCGGTACGACACGCTGTGGGGCGGCGACGGAGGCACTGTCGGCGACGCCGGCCGCGGGTGAGGGCGGGAGCAATCAAGGCATCGTCGGTGGCGCGGGCGGCAACGGAGGTAACCGCGAAAACGGCGGCGGAAATGGCGGCGGCGGGTTCGGTGACTACTTCGATTCCGCCGGTGACGGCGATAACGGCGGCATGGGCGGACAGCGACAACCTGGCTTCGGCGACACACCGCCAGGTGATGGCGGCGCCGACGGAAATCGCGGCGTCGGCGGCACAGGGTCCGGCCCCTCCGGCACCACTGGCGGCCCCGGCGGCCCCGGCGCTTCCCGAAACCGACCACTGAGAACAGGCCTGTCGGTCCGCGGCGCCGGGATTATCACGCGACTGGCGTCTAGGTGACGTCGGCTGCAGTGGGTAGCAGTTCGTTGACGAGGGCGCGTACCCGTCCGGCGATGTCGTCGCGGATGCGTCGAACCACTTCGAGAGGCTGGCCGGCGGGATCGTCGAGTTTCCAGTCGCGGTAAGACAATCCGGGAAAGTAGGGGCAGGTGTCGCCGCACCCCATGGTAATCACGACGTCACTGGACTGCACCGCCGCGCCCGTCAGGAGTTTCGGTCTTGCTGCGGTGATGTCGACGCCGAGTTCGGCCATCGCGGTGACAGCAACCGAGTTGATCTGATCGGCGGGTTCCGTTCCGGCCGAACGTACTGCGATGCGGTCGCCGGCAAGGTGGCTCAGTAACGCAGCAGCCATTTGGGATCGGCCGGCATTATGCACGCAGACGAACAGCACACTGGGTACGTGGCGATCGGTCACGGATGGTCCTGCCTCAGTGGTGGTGCCGGATAAGGGAAGCGACGCCGCAGTGCCAGTGATACGTAGACCAGGGCGACGAGCACCGGCACTTCGATGAGGGGACCGACGACACCGGCCAGCGCTTGGCCCGACGTCACACCGTAGGTAGTGATCGCGACGGCGATGGCGAGCTCAAAGTTGTTGCCGGCGGCGGTGAAAGCCAAGGTGGTCGTGCGTTCGTAGCCCAGGCGCAAGACGTAGCCAAGCGTGTAGCCGCCACCCCACATGATCGCGAAGTAGGCCAGCAGCGGCAGCGCGATGCGGGCCACGTCCTGCGGACGGTTGACGATCTGATCCCCTTGCAACGCAAACAGAATCACGATGGTGAACAGCAGACCATAGAGCGCCCAAGGCCCGACGATCGGCAGAAACCGGGTCTCATACCATTCCCGGCTTTTCAGACGTTCACCGAAACGGCGGGAGAGATATCCGGCGGCTAGCGGAATACCCAGGAAGATGAGCACAGATTTGGCAATCTGCCACGGCGAGAACGAAATACTGGTCTGTGGCAGTCCGAGCCAACCCGGGAGCACCGACAGGTAGAACCAGCCCAGCACGGCGAACATGGCGACCTGGAAGACCGAATTGAGGGCGACCAGAACGGCCGCGGCTTCGCGGTCACCGCAGGCCAAGTCGTTCCAAACGATAACCATGGCGATGCAGCGGGCTAACCCGACGATGATCAATCCGGTGCGGTACTCGGGCAGATCCGGAAGCAGCAGCCAAGCCAAGCCGAACATCAGCGCCGGGCCCGCTACCCAGTTCAACACCAGCGACGAGACAAGCAACTTGCGGTCGCTGGTAACTGTGTCGAGCCGGTCGTAGCGGACCTTGGCCAACACCGGATACATCATGATTAGCAATCCGAGCGCAATCGGCAGGGAGATCCCGTCGATCTGTACTTTCTCGAGTGCGGTGTTCAGCCCTGTGGCCCAGCGTCCCAGGAGCAAACCAGTTGCCATCGCCAGCCCAATACAGACCGACAGCATCCGATCAAGCAGGGAAAGCCTTGTGACTGGCGCTGTTTCGATTCGATCGGTGGTGCTGGCCATCGTCTAGCAGCATGCCGCCGGTGACGAGGCCTCGGTCTCGGCCGCACGGTTCGCGCTG
>JAVROG010000272.1:0-11412 GCA_032162865.1 Mycobacterium sp.
GGCGCCTCGAACACCTACGCGGTTCAGCCCTAGGCTTTCGCAACCTGACCAACTACATCGCCAGATCACTGCTAGAAACCGGCGGATTCAGACCCCGACTACACCCTCGATTGTGATGAGCCAGTAAAAGTGCTGGTAGAAGTGGAGCCGATGACGGGAATCGAACCCGCGTATTCAGCTTGGGAAGCTGATGTTCTGCCATTGAACTACATCGGCATGGTGGCGCTGACCTGCGGGAACGCTGTTCAGCGCGCCTGCGGTCGGGCCTCAGTGTCACATAATGTCACAACTCGATCCAAACTCGTTCCTGCGTCCTGCAGTGCAGCAAACTGCGAGTGAGCATACAGCCGCATGGTCAGGCTGGCGTCCTTGTGGCCGATCCACGCCGCGATCACCGCCACCGGCACTCCTTGCTGGTTCATCAGGGTGGCGCAGGTGTGTCTGGCGGCGTGCAGTTTGATGTTCCACAGCCCTGCCGCCTCGACGGTCTCACGCCAGTAGCGAGACACCACGCCGGGGCTGACTCCGGTTGAGGCCCGTAGCCTTTACCAAAACCCTTGGGATGCCTCGACGGTATGAAATTACTTGCCCACCGCCAAACGGCCCGCAAAATCTGGAGCCAACGTGAACGTGTCCATCCGCAGCGATGCGCCGGTTTTGGACGGCTGGACGCTCTGAGCACACCGGGTCCGGTGCACCCGGCCTAAGGCTGCGAACACCTCGGGGTCGTCGAGGTTGTAGCAAACGGGCTAATCCCGCATCAGCTTGGCGCGGGGATACAGTCCAGCGTTTTTCGCGGCAGTCCCGCGGGTAGTCTCCCGGGGTGCGGGCCGAATCTGGGATTGTGGCCACCGCGGTCTCCGTGGTCATTGCCGCATGCTCGTGTCCCTCCGGTTCGGCCGCCCCTTCCGAGAGTCCACCGTTCCCGATCGGTCAGATGGGCGTGCCCGTGCATGCGCGGGCGGCCGACGGTGCGACCGCCGACATCACGGTCAACAGTGCAACGTGGTTTCCGCCGGGCTGCGCCTATGGCTCCGCATGCAACGTGGTGGAACTGACTATCACCGGGACGTCCCACCTGTTCTTCCAGTTCCACCAGCTGTATATCTTTGCCGGATACGGCGGCGGCGATCAACCATGGACCCATCCTGACGACGCGCCCCGGCCGGCCACGTTTGCGGTCGACTACCAGAGGCTCCACGTGATGCCCCCGCTGCAATCGGGCGGCCTTCACGACGGGCAGACCGCCCATGGATTCGTCGGCTTCGCTATGCCGACGGGAGGCGACCTGTACATCACGTTCAACGATCCCCAGCAACACGGGCCCTACACCGAAGCGGGCTTGATAGTCCACACCTGATCGGCGCGAGAAACCCACGTTCGAGTCGTCATGGAATAACTAAGATTCTGCCGGATCTGCTGAAATTCCAAGAGGTCTTGCAAATCGCCGATTCTTGAATCGTTGCCTAGCTTCCACGGGCGGAATCGTACATCTTTCTATCTTTCGTGGGGTTCTCCTGGTCTTCCCCCACGGTCGTCTTTCCTTCGGTCGGACCCGGTGTGTCTCACAATTGGAGTATTGAGCGATGACCCACCCAGACGGCGGCGCTAACGCAGTCAATCTCGTGGCACTTTGGGTGCCGCGGTAACGCCGGAGACCTCACATCTTGGCGAGAAAGATCGCAGGTCAGGGACTTCCGCGGTGGGCTGCGCGCACGTCCAGACGGCCTAAATTAGCTTGGGAAGCTGACGTTCTACCATTGAACTACATCGGCGCGGTTGCCCAAAGAGGCTAGCATCGGCCAATGGCGGAGGCGGCGCGGGTCGAACAGTCTCGGACCATCCCGGTGCCCCTGCACAGGCGTTCCGCGCAATCATCGACATGGACGTTCCGGTGGTTTTCCGCCGGCGGTACGGTCCGATCCCGCCGATCCGCCGAGTCAGTGGGCACGACGGCGCGAACTGGCCGGAACTGTGGGCCAAACCCGAATTCTTGAACTCGCCGACGGCTGCAGCATCAGGGACACCGTGGTCAGCGTCGACGCGCCGGGCTCATGGAAATACGCCATCAACGACTACCAAGGTCCGCGGGCCGCGCTTGTCGTCAAGATCGACGGCGGGTTCCTCTTCGCATCGCCGGGGGCGGGCACCCGAATCTCCTGGCGCTACAACATGTTTCCACGTTTCAGGCTGGCCGCGTCGGCACTGCCGGCCGTCGGTTGGTTCTGGCGAGGCTACGGGAGTCGGATGCTGGAAGAACTGTCAAATTGGCTCGTTGACTGACCGGCAGATTCACTCCAAAAGATGTATGCGTAATTCCTAATGCCATTAGGCATACGTGCAGCGTGAATCCCCAGAATGTGATGTTTACCCTTTCGTTATCATTAGTAACCCTATATTGTGACCTCCCGTGGGCCGGCACAGATTAGCTAGCAAGCGGCGGATATCGCCAGCAGCGCTGGCTGCGCTGACCGCTCCGGCCGCTTTGTTCTTCGCCGTGGGGGGCGATGTCAATCCCGTCGCCGCCCGGGAGGGTGCGAAGGCGGTTGTCACCGAATGGCAAGCGCCTTGCTGCGTTCAGATCGCAGCGGCAACGGCGCCGCGACAATTCGATACGTCGCACATGAAGTTCAACCTCGAAGAGCTGGCTCCTGCATCGAGGTCACGGGCTGAGGCATTGAGTTCGCCGGAGGCACTGAGATCCCCGGAGGCATTGAGGTCCCCGGAGGCCTCGCTCGCGCGAGCCGACCTCGGGTATCGGGCCCTGCCCGTCGGAGTTGCACCGGAAAACGGCCTGCAGGTCAGAACCATCCTGGTGGCACGCAGCATCAGCGTCTTGTTCCCGGAGATTCACGAAATCGGTGGCGTACGACCAGATGCCCTGCGGTGGCATCCCGAGGGTTTGGCGCTTGACGTGATGATTCCCGATCCGAGCTCCGACTCGGGTATCGAGCTGGGCAACGCGATCGTCACGTTCGTAATGCAGAACGCGGAGCGGTTCGGCATCCAAGATGCCATCTGGCGCGGCATCTACTACACGCCTGGCGGCGGTGCCCAGTCAGGTGGTTATGGCCACTATGACCATGTTCACGTGACCACCACCGGCGGCGGCTACCCCTCGGGCGACGAAATCTACGTCCGCTGACCCAGGTCCGGACGGCACGGCAGATACGCTCGTCGGGTGCTGCTCTCCGATCGTGATCTCAGGGCCGAAATCGCCGCGGGGCGATTGGGACTCGAACCGTTCGACGACACCCTGGTTCAGCCGTCGAGCATCGACGTGCGGCTCGACTCCTTGTTCAGGGTTTTCAACAACACCCGCTACACCCATATCGACCCGGCGCGGCAGCAGGACGAGCTGACCAGCCTGGTTCAACCGGATGAAGGTGAGCCGTTCGTCCTGCACCCGGGCGAGTTCGTGCTCGGCTCCACGCTGGAGGTGTGCACCCTGCCCGACGACCTTGCGGGACGACTGGAAGGCAAGTCGTCGCTGGGTCGGCTCGGACTGCTGACGCACTCCACCGCGGGCTTCATCGATCCCGGCTTCAGCGGCCACATCACGCTGGAACTCTCCAACGTCGCCAACCTGCCGATCACGCTGTGGCCGGGCATGAAAATCGGCCAGTTATGTATTTTGCGCCTAACCAGCCCATCTGAGCATCCGTACGGAAGTTCAGGCGTAGGGTCAAAATATCAGGGTCAGCGGGGCCCTACCCCGTCTCGGTCGTATCAAAACTTCATACGGTCCACCTAGCTGCTGCACAGCTTCTGCAGCCAAAATTGATCTTGGTCTGCATGTGGCCGGTGGCATGGCGTTGGGAGGGGTCTTGGACGTCGTACTCGGAGTGTCTATGGCACCGACGGCAGTCCGCATCGCGCTTGTCGAGGGTGAAGACGCCGACGGTGTCATCGTCGAAGAAGATAGTTTCCGTCTGGCCCGCGGCACGGCCTCCACCTGCGCGTCCGATCAGGTGATTGCAGCCATTCTGGGCACGCGCGAGGGTGCGGCCGACGCCGGCCTCCGGTTGTCCTCCATAGGCGTGAGCTGGACCGATCAGGTTCAGGCGGCCGCGCTGCGCGACGCGCTGGCCGCTCGCAAGGTCGAAAACGTCATGCTCGTCTCGGCATTCTTGGCGGCGGTCGCGATGGGCCAGGCGGTCGGTGGATCCGTCGGCTACGAGCGGACCGGCGTGCTGTTCGTCGAGCCCGACAGTGCGACCTTGGCCGTGGTGGATACCGCGGACGGTTCGCTGTGTGACGTGCGTCGCCTGCAACTGGCCGATGATGACGACACCGCGGTAGCCGAACTGGCCGACCTCGTTGCGGGCGCTGTGTCGATGCGCGCCCGCCCAGACGGTTTCTTTGTCGTCGGCGCCGGTGTCGACGTGCCCCTGATCAAGCCGGCATTGGACGCGGCCACCACGCTGACCGTGAGTGTGCCCGAGGAACACGAGATGGCATTGGCCCGGGGCGCGGCACTGGCATCGGGCAACTCTCCGCTGTTCGCGTCCACCACTGCAGCGATGGCGTATGCGCAAGATCCGGCCGGTACCGAAGAGACGGGCGTGAACGGTCTCGCGTTCAGCGCTGACTCAGACGAGGACACCGAAGACCCGGAAAGACGCAGGCCCTCGCTGCTGGTCGGGAGTGGCTTGGCCGTCGTCGGCATGGCCGCTGTGGTAGCGCTAGAAGTTGCGCTGGCGATCAACATCCGTCCCACCATGGTCGCTTTGCAGCCCAAGCCCAGCGAAAACCACTTCATTGCTCCGGCCACGCAGGCCCCCGTGCCCACCGCGGTAGCCGCCCCGCAGCACAAAATCGATTTACCAGGGCCGGCTTCGGTGCCCAGAGCCGAGACCCCGCAACTGCCTGCTCAGGTACCGGTGGCTCCGGCCGCTCCGGCTCCCGCCGCTCCGGTTCCGGTGCCCGTGGCGCCCGTGCTGCCAAGGCTGCCCGACGCGGTTGCCGCCCCTCCTGTGGTTCCTATCTTCATTCCGCCCGTGCAGGCGACCGGCCCAGAAACCTTGCTGCGGCCGCCGGTGGCCCAGGCTCCGGTGCAGGTGCCGCGCCAGCAACCCCAGGTGCCAGCGCCTCGCGCGCCTATTCCGGCTTCGCCGCCGCGGGTGGAAAACCCGGTCCCACAAGCGCCTGTCGTTCAGAGTCCGCCCGGGTTGGGGTCCTCCCCCCTGCCGGGTAGGGGTCCCTTCGGCGGCGGCGGCGGTCCCGGTGGCGGCGGAGCTGGTAGCGGCGGCCCCAGCGGACGCGGCCCGTTCGGTGGTGACGGTGTCCCCGGTGGGCATGGGCCGTTTGGTGGCGGTGGCCCTGGTGCCCAGGGTCCCTTTGGCGGTGGTGGCCCCGGTGGCAGCGGTCCCGGTGCGCAGGGTCCCTTCGGTGGCGGTGGCCCCGGCGGTGGCTTCGGTGGCGGCGGGCCTGGCGGGCGCGGTCCCTTTGGTGGTGGCGGCGGCGCGCCAGGCGGCGGCTTCGGTGGCGGCGGCCCGGGTGGCGGCTTCGGTGGCGGTGGCCCCGGCGGCGGCTTCGGCGGCGGTGGGCATGGTCCCTTTGGCGGCGGTGGGCCAGGTGGCGGTGGCCCGGGTGGCGGCTTCGGCGGCGGCGGTGGTGGTCACGGCGGCTTCGGCGGAGGCGGCGGCGGTTTCGGCGGCGGCGGCGGGGGCCACGGGCACAGGTAGCTGCTGGCCAGCGCCATGGTGACGCAATAACTGCTATGACATAGCAAACTCAGATGGCTAAGCCATCCCCGGCGCGGGTACCGTGTATTGGTACGGGTCGGGGGACGCGCGTGGTCGATTGGGGGAGTTATGGACACCGTTCTTGGTGTGTCGATGGCACCCACGGCAGTCCGGATGGTGCTGGTCGAGGGCGAAAATGGCGGCGGCGCAACCGTCGATGAAGATAAATTTGAGGTCGATGCGGACCAGAATGCGACGAGGGCCGGTGCGGCCGAACAGGTCATCTCCGCCATATTCGGCACCCGCGAGGGCGCAGCCGACGGTGGCTACGAGCTGACGTCGACGGGAGTTACCTGGACCGACCCGGCCGACGCTGCCGTGCTCCGCGACGCATTGTCGACCCGCAAGGTCGAGAACGTCATGTTGGTCTCGGCGTTTCTAGCCGCGGCTGCGCTGGCTCAGGCAGTCGGCAACGAGACCAACAATGCCCACACCGCGTTGCTTTTCGTCGAACCGGACACCGCGACGCTGGCGGTCGTCGACAGCGCCGACGGATCGATCGCCGATGTTCGTCGGCAGCCGTTGCCAGACGACGATGACGCAGCAGTGGCTCAGTTGGCTGAGTTGATTTCGGGTGCCGAGCAGTTGGAGACGCGGCCGGAGTCTGTATTCGTCGTCGGCTCCGGTGTCGACATCCCACTGATAAGGCCGGCCCTAGAGGCCGCGACGTCGCTTCCGGTGACTGCGCCCGACGAGCCCGAAACGGCGCTCGCACGCGGCGCGGCCTTGGCATCGGCGTCGCCGCTGTTGGCGCAGAGCACCACAGCGCTCGCCTACGCACAGGACCCGGGCACCGGTGTAGTCGACCCGTACACGCTCCACGCTGCCTACTACGATGGCGAGGCCGACGTCCTCAAGACCGGCGAAGATGCGTTTGCGTACAGCGCCTTATCTGACGAGACCATCTTTGCCGAACCTGTCGCCGACGAGGCCGATGAGGACGGGCGAAAGCCGTTTGGTCTGCTCGGCAGCCTGTTGGCGGCGGTCTTCATCATCGGGGTTGCATCGCTGGTGCTATCGCTGGCAGTCAGCATCCGGACAACGTCGGCCGCACGCCCTGATACTGGCCAGAACCTCGTAGCCCCCGTCCAGCCGGTACCCCAGGCTGCCGCTCCGGCGCCAGCGGCGCCCGCTCCTGAGGCGGCGGCTCCGGCACCGCAGGCTCCAGCTCCGGCACCGCAGGCTCCGGCTCCGGAGGCTCCGGCCCCGCAGGCACCTGCTCCTGAGGCTGCGCCGGTGCCCGAGGCTCCGGCTCCCGTGGCCGTTCCGCAGGCTCCGGTGATTGCTCCGCAGGCTCCCGCTCCGGCGTGGCAGGCTCCGATTCCTAACCCGGCGCCTGTCGCGCCAGCACCAGCGCCGAGTGTGCCCTTTCCAGTTATCGTGCCCGTACCGGTGTTACCCCCGATCTTTACTCCGTTGAACCCGGGCCGCGGCGGCGGCGGGCCCGGTGGCGGTTTCGGTGGCGGTGGCCCAGGTGGCGGTTTCGGTGGCGGCGGCGGCCACGGCGGAGGTGGCGGTGGCGGCGGGGGCCACGGGCACAGGTAGCTACTGGCCGGCGCTGTGGTGACAGCAGTAACGCTGTGGCACGGCCAACTCGCATGGCAAAGCCGCCGTTACGCCCTTGAACCCGCCAGCGAGATCAACATCCCGGGATTTCCGGGGATCTGATTTCGCCGGGTAGCTGTCACCTGCTGTTCAGCGTCGCGATGCGGTTAGCTCATCGCGGCCACCTACACACGGTGGTATGCGATGCACCGTTTTCGGCACCGGGTATCTCGGTGCCACCCACGCCGTCGGAATGGCGGAACTGGGACACGAGGTCGTAGGGGTCGACATTGACCCGGGTAAAGTGGCCAAGCTCGCAGGCGGCGACATTCCCTTTTACGAGCCCGGTTTGCGAAAGCTGTTGACTGCCAACCTTGCTGCGGGACGATTGCACTTCACCACCGACTACGACATGGCGGCAGAGTTCGCCGACGTCCATTTTCTCGGTGTCGGTACGCCGCAGAAGAGGGGCGAATACGGTGCCGATGTGCGGCATGTGCACGCTGTCATCGATGCGCTGGTGCCGCGCCTGACCAGGTCAGCCGTCCTGGTCGGCAAGTCGACAGTCCCGGTCGGCACCGCCGCTGAGTTGGGCCGACGTGCCGCAGCGCTGGCGTCCAAAGACGTCGACGTCGAAATCGCCTGGAACCCGGAGTTCTTGCGAGAAGGCTACGCCGTGCACGACACCCTGAACCCGGACCGCATAGTGCTTGGGGTACAGAGTGATTCGGTTCGCGCCGAGGTCGCCGTGCGCGAGCTGTACGGCCCGCTGCTGGACGCAGGAGTGCCGTTCCTACTCACCGACCTGCAGACGGCGGAACTCGTCAAGGTATCAGCGAATGCCTTTCTCGCCACGAAGATCTCATTCATCAACGCCATTTCTGAGGTGTGCGAGGCAGCGGGTGCCGATGTCAGTCTGCTGGCCGATGCGCTCGGCTTCGACCCGCGCATCGGACGCCAATGTCTAAATGCGGGTTTGGGTTTCGGCGGTGGCTGCCTGCCCAAGGACATCCGCGCCTTCATGGCCCGCGCCGGCGAGCTCGGTGCCGATCAGGCGCTGACCTTCTTGCGCGAGGTGGACAGCATCAACATGCGTCGGCGGACCAAGATGGTAGAACTGGCCACCGCTGCGTGTGGCGGGTCGTTATTGGGCGCCAACATCGCGGTGCTCGGCGCGGCTTTCAAGCCCGAATCCGACGACGTACGCGACTCGCCCGCGCTCAACGTCGCGGGCCAGCTGCAGCTGAACGGAGCCGCGGTCAACGTCTACGACCCCCAGGCCCTGGACAACGCGAGCCGGCTGTTTCCCACGTTGACCTACGCGGTCTCGGTCGAAGAGGCCTGCGAGCGCGCCGATGCTGTTCTGGTGCTGACCGAGTGGCGGGAATTCGTCGACCTGAACCCTGACGACCTCGTCGACCGGGTGCGGGCCCGTGTCGTCGTCGACGGCCGCAACTGCCTCGACGTGTCGCGCTGGGAGCGCGCGGGTTGGCGGGTCTTCCGGCTGGGGGCGCGACGCCCTACGCAGTGACCGGATTCGTAGCGGGCCTCGGCACATTCCGCGGCTGACCGTCGCCTCGCAGGAAGCCGCCCGTGCGCTCGCGTCCGAGAATCTCGGTGGGTTGTCCGTCGCGGAACACCGCGCGGCCGGAGACGAATACGGCGTTGACCGTCTTGTCGTTGCGGTTCACCATGCGTGAAAGTCCGCCGTAGGCATCGATATCGGCCTCGTGATAAGAATCCAACGTCTCGTCGAGCCGCTCCGGGTCGATCACCACCAGGTCGGCCCAGTCGCCCACCCGCAGGTGACCGGCGTCCAGTCCGTACCAGTCCGCCAGCTCACCGGTCAGCCGGTGCACCGCCTGCTCGACCGACAAGAAAGAATTGCCCTCGATCGCGGCGTCGCGCACATGCCGAAGCAGGCGCAGGCCGCTGTTGTAGAAAGCCATGTTGCGCAAGTGGGCGCCGGCATCCGAGAAACCGACCTGCAGCCCACTCTGGCGGGCCAGACGACGCAGTATCTTCGGCCGGTTGTTGGAAATCGTCGTGCGCCAACGGATATCGGTGCCGTACTCGAGGACCAAATCGAGGAACGCGTCCACCGGGTGTAGGCCACCGCGCTCCACTCCGACCTGGCCGAACGATTTGCCCACCACTGACTCGTCGGGGCAGGCGACGATCTCGGCGTCGAAGAAATCCCGGTGCCAGGCGCGCGGCGCGAACTTGCTGTCGTAGTCCTTGCGGAACCCCCGGCGGTACTCCTCATCGCGCAGGAGTTCGTTGCGCTCGAGTTCATCCTTGAGATGCAATGCTGCGGCACCCGCACCGAACTCCTCGAACACCACCAGGTCGATCCCGTCCGCGTACACCTCGAACGGCACCGGCAGATGCTGGAAGCGGAAGTCGCCGCCGAGTCGGTTGACGATGGCCGACAGCGTGCTCGTCAACCACATGCTTACCGGTGCCGACTTCATGTCCGCTGCCGCCAGCAGGCTGGTCTTCAGGTGGGGCCGACGGATCCCCAGCGACTGAAATGCCTGCGAGACGATGTTCTGTGGATGACTGATGTCAGGACCGGACTGTAACGCGCGGCCGGTGCGGCGCAGCAATGTCTTGAGCCGACGCAGCTCACGGCCTTTGGCATACGTCGAGGGAAGGGTGCGAGACCGGCAGGTATCGCCGTCGATCTTGTCGAAAAGCAGTTGCTGCGACGACATTCCGATGAAACCGGCATCGAGCGCGTCGGACAGCATCTGTTCCATCCGGGTCAGCTCGGCCGCAGTGGGCTGCACGTCGTCCCGAGTGGCCCGGTCCAGGCCCATCACCGATGTCCGCATGTCGGAGTGGCCGATGAACGCCGTCACGTTTGGCCCTAGCGGCAACGATTCCAAGGCGTCGATGTACTCACGCGCGTTGTTCCACGACTTGTGCTCACCGACGATGCGGACCACGTGCTCGTGCGGGATCGCCTCCACCCGACCGAACAGGTCGGCGGCCTCGCCGGCATCGACGTGCACGGTGGACAGCGAGCACGAGCCCATGACGATCGTGGTGACGCCGTGCCGCACCGATTCGGACAGCGTCGGGGCCGCCAGCACTTCGGCGTCGTAGTGGGTGTGAATGTCAATGATGCCCGGAATCACCCATTTACCTTCGGCATCAATGACATTGGAGCAGCCGGCGGTGTCCAGAGGAGTTGGGGACACGGCGGCAACGCGGCCGTCGCGAATACCGATGCTGCGGATCGCCGACGGCCCTCCGGTGCCGTCGAACCACCTGCCGTTTGCGATCACTGTTTCGAAAGTCAATGCACTCACCTCACCTGACTGGACAGCTTACCGAAATTGTCAAACCGTCTTGCCGTCAGTCGTCGTCGCGAAACCCGTTCTGTAAGGGCCAACTCACCGGGCGGTGTTTAGCCGCCGGAGGAATGCTACATGCCCGAGTTGACGCTTTGACATAGGTGTCTAGTCGAAGTCGAGCTCCTGAGAGGCTCTGGCGGTGTCTACCGCACTCAGACGCGATGACTGGCGATTTCGGCCTGAAGGACCGGCGCAACCCAGCGGCGCAGGTAAGCGCGTAGCACTTCACCGGTGCGTTCTGGTCGGCCCGGATCGATCATGAATGACTGCAGGATCCGCAGCGTGTACTCCGCGAGATCGTCGAGGTCGGCGTCGTGGATCCCGAGGTCCGCCCAGTCGACGTCCAAGCCCGCCAAGAGTCCGTGGCCGAACCTGATTCCCATATCCGACGTGACTCGGGTCGAAGCCTTGGTGAAGTCGTGGACGAGCATCAACTGCACATGCTTGTCGTTCGGCAACCACTCCAGGGTGAACGCCAAGCTCTCCACCAGCGCATCGACGGGATCGGTAATGCCGACCAGATGGTCGCCCAGTCGGTCCAAGAACCTCATGCCGGACCGGTTGGCTGCGGCCTCGATGAGAGTGTTGGTTCCGGGGAAGTAGTTGTAAACGGTCTGACGCGAGACGCCCAGCGTTCGCGCCACGTCGGCTATCCGCATGTCGCCGCCGCGCTCTTCGATCGCTCGGCTGGCGGCATCGAGGATGCGTTCGACCGCTTCTTCGTCGGACGCGGGCTTAGCACCGCCCCAGCCATGGGT
>JAVROG010000273.1:0-4784 GCA_032162865.1 Mycobacterium sp.
CCGGAATCCCGAGAGTGGACTGACCGCGAATTCACCGGGACGGACTTCCGGGACCTCGAAGGCGGAGACTTCAGCCGACTGCACACCGAGCGCGTCGTGTTCACCGAGTGCGATTTCAGCGGGGTCAACCTGGCCGAGTCGCGGCACCGCGGCTCGGCCTTTCGCAACTGCAACTTCACCCGAACAACGTTGTGGCACAGCACCTTTGCTCAATGCAGCATGCTGGGCTCGGTCTTCGTGCAGTGTCGGCTCCGGCCGGTGATCTTCGACGAAGTGGATTTCACGCTCGCGGTGCTCGGTGGCAACGACCTTCGTGGTGTCGACCTGAGCGGGTGCCGGCTGCGGGAGACCAGCCTGGTCGAAACAGACCTGCGCAAGAGCGTGCTGCGCGGCGCTGATCTGCGCGGTGCCCGGACCAACGGCACCCGGCTGGACAATGCCGACCTGCGCGGCGCGTCCGTCGACCCCGATCTGTGGACGACCGCCGCGTTGGCCGGTGCACGCATCGACGTGCCGCAGGCCATGGCATTCGCGCTGGCGCACGGGCTCAGGCTGGATGGGGAGCCAGACGGGCGTTCGTGACGTCAGTGTCGCTTCAGCCGGATCCGCCACCACACGATGGCCGAGAACACCACCGACAGCACCGCCAGCATTGCCATGTCGAACAGCCACACGCCGCTGGTGTGGGTCCAGTGGCTGTCCTCCGGGCTGAGTGAACCCGGCACCAGTTCACGCAGATTCACGGTTGCTGCCGACGCTGCATAACCCCATCGCGCGGGTATCGCCCAGGAGAACTGGTCCAGGAAAAGCCGGTCGGTCACCGGGATCATTCCGCCGGCGAGCACCAACTGCAGCATCAACGACACCACCAGCAGCGGCATGATCTGCTCGTTGGACCGGGCGATCGAGGACAGCGTCAACCCGAGTATCGCCGAGGCGACACATGTGGCGGCGACGGTGACGAACAATTCGAAGCTGGGATCGCCGAGCACCAGCGCTTTCTGCGTTGGTGCGCCCTTGCCGAGGATCACGATGGCAGTGGTGATCGCGGCCTGCATGACCGCGAACGCGAAGAACACAGTGAGCTTGGCGCCCAGGTAGGCCCAGGTGGATAGGCCGACCGCCTGTTCGCGCTTGAAAATCGCGCGCTCACCGATCAAGTCGCGAATGGTCAGCGCGGTGCCCATGAAGACCGCGGCGATGGACAACAGCGTCAAGATTTGGGCGGCTTCGTCGGGGGTGTTGCTGGTCGGTGAGGCCATGCCGAACCCGGTGTTGCCAGGCACGGTCAGCGCCAGCCCGCCCAGAATGAACGGCAGGACCGCCAGGAAGATGAAATAGGCACGGTCGGCGACGACCAGCCGCACCTGGCGGCGCGTGATCGTGGAGAACTGACGACGCACGCTGGTGTGCGCCGGGGCGCCCAGGTCGGCCGGTGCCGCCGCTGCCGCGGCCGGTGGCGGCCGGTTCTGGGCCAGAAAGCGTCGATTGGCCTCGTCGGGGTCCGCGCCGACCTTGCCGAAAATCTGCGCCCAGTTGGTCGTTCCCATCACGTCGCCGATCTGACCCGGCGGACCCAGGTACGCCGTCTTGCCGCCCGGCGCCAGGAGCAGCACCTGGTCGCAGACATCCAGATAAGTCAGTGAGTGCGTGACCACCAGAACCACGCGGCCGGCATCGGCGAGTTGCCGCAGCATCGTCATGACCTGCAGGTCAAGCGCGGGGTCCAAACCCGACGTCGGCTCGTCGAGGATCAGCAGAGACGGTCCGGTGAGCAGCTCCAGTGCCACCGAGGCGCGCTTGCGTTGGCCACCGGACAGATTGTCGACGCGGGTGTCGGCGTGCTTGGTGAGACCGAGTTCATTGAGGACCTGCGCCACCACCTGCGCACGATCGTCTTTGCTGGTGTCGGGTGGCAGTCGCAACTCCGCGGCGAAATTCAGCGCCTGGTTGACCGTCAGCTGGCGGTGCACGACGTCGTCCTGCGGGACCATGCCGATCCTGCTGCGCAGCGATGCGTACTGCTGATGGATGTCGTGGCCCTCGAAGGTCACCGTGCCGGAGGTCGGGGTTGTGTAGCCGGCGATCAACCGCGACAGCGTGCTCTTCCCGGCGCCGGATCCCCCGATGATGGCGGTCAGCGTCCCCGGCCGCGCCGTTATCGCGATGTTCTCCAGCAGTCGTTTGCCGTCGATGGTGAAGACGATGTCACGGACCTCGAGGCCGCCGGTGCTGGTCGCGGCCTCGGTGCGGCGGACCAGGATCCCGCCGATGAACGCCAGGTCCACGTTTCCGATGGTGACCACGTCACCCTCGGCCAGGATCGCCGACCCGACCCGGACGCCGTTGACGAAGGTGCCGTTGATGCTGTCCAGGTCGCGGAGATGGGCGCCGACCGGCGAGGGAGTCAACTGCGCGTGGTAGCGCGACGCCAGCACGTCCGCGATGACGATGTCGTTGTCGGTTGCCCTGCCGAGCCGGGCCGACGTCGTCGGCGTCGGAACTTCGGAACCGACACGCGGGGCCCGGACCGTTCCAGTATCGCGCTGGGAGACGGTTTCCTGGCCTCGATCTGGAGGCGACGCCGCGGGCGGCAAGGTGGGATGTGCAGCTCGGGTCGGTGGTTGCAGGTTGGGTTGCGCCGCTTGGGTGGGTGGGGGTTGCAGGTTGGGTTGCGCTACCTGTGTCGGTGGTTGCGGCGCGGACTGCGACTGGCGTCCTGCCCTGGCGGCGTCGGGCGGGATGGTCGGGATGACGGACGTGCGCAGCGCCTCGGGCTGCGTCGGAGGCCGGACGGGCGGCGCTGGTTGACGGACGGGACGCGACCCGGCCCCTTGGCCGCCCGGCTGCGGTGCGGGCGTGGACCCGGCGGGCGGTGCGATCACCGCCAGCCGCTCCGTCGGTGGCAGCACGCCGACGTTGCCGTGCTGGTGGCCCACCTCGAAGGTGAGGCGCGGCCCGTCCGGACTGCCCAGGTTGACGGCCTGGCCGTCCTGGATGTCCAGTCCTGGAATCCGCTTGCCGTTGACGAAGATTCCGTTCTGCGTGTTGTTGTCGATTGCGATCCAGCGGCCCTGATCGAAACGCAGCAGCAGGTGCGCCCGCGCGATCAGTGGGTGCGCGACCCGCAGGTCGGCGCGCAGGTCGCTGCCTACCACCACATCTGGACCTGCTGCGAAGTCACGGTGCGAGAGGGATGATCGGACCGTCAAGATCGGCTGCGAGGATGGGGTCATCAGGAAAGAGTAAGGCCGGACGCCCGCTTTACCGCCGCTTCAGCCGGATGCGCCACCACACGATGACGCTGTAGGCGACGCACAACAACGAGAGCATCGCCATATCGAACAGCCATGCGCTCGTCGTGTGGTTCCAGTGCTGGTCTTTCGGGTCGGTCGGGCCCGGTGTGAGGCGGTGCGTGTCGATGGTCGAGGAAGCCGCCGCATAGCCCCACCGCGCCGGCGTGAACCAGGACAGCTGGTCGAGACCGGCCCGGTTGGTCACCCAGATCATCCCGCCCGAGAACACCAGCTGCGACATGATCGCGGTGACCAGCAGCGGCATGATCTGATCCTGCGATTTGGCGATCGCCGACAGCGCCATGCCCAGGACCGCCGAGGTGACACAGGTCGCCGCGACGGTGACGAACAGCTCGAGTCGGACATCGCCCAGGAGTACCGGACCCGACAGCGGCTTACCCCAGCCGGCCACCGCGATGGTGGTGGAGATGGCCGCCTGCATGGTCGCGAACGCGCAGAACACCACGATCTTGGCGGCCAGGTAGGCGCCGGTGGACAAGCCGACTGCCTGCTCGCGTTTGAAGATGGGCCGCTCCCCGACGAGGTCGCGGATGGTCAGCGCGGTCCCCATGAACACCGAGCCGACGTTGAGCATGACCAGGATCTGGCCTGGCTGGTTGGGCGCGCTGCTGAGCGGATCGGCCATGTCGAACCCGGTCTTGCCGCGCACGGTCAGTGTCAGCACGCCGATCAGGAACGGCAACAGCGCCAGGAACACGGTGTAGCCGCGGTCGGAGATCACCAGCCGCACCTGACGGCGGGCGATCGTGGAGAACTGGCGGAATCCGTTGTTGTGCACCGGTTCGCCGAGGTCGGCCGCCGGGCTGGCCTCGGAAGGACGTTGCGCCGCAGGCCGATTCCCTTCCAGGAAGCGGCGATTGGCCTCGTCGGGGTCGGCACCCACCTTGGTGAAGATGTCGGCCCAGTTGGTGGTGCCCATCGCCGCGCCGATCTGATCGGGCGTACCCAGGAACGCGGTCTTACCGCCAGGCGCGAGCAGCAGGATCTGGTCACACACGTCGAGATAGGACACCGAGTGCGTCACCACCAGGACCACGCGGCCGGCGTCGGCGAGCTGGCGCAGCATCATCATCACCTGCCGGTCCAGCGCCGGGTCCAGACCCGAGGTGGGCTCGTCGAGAATCAGCAGCGACGGCCCGGTGAGCAGCTCCAGCGCCACCGAGGCGCGCTTGCGCTGGCCGCCGGACAGCTTGTCGACTCGGGTGTCGGCGTGCTTGGTCAGCTCGAGGTCCTCGAGGACTTGAGAGACCACCTGGGCACGGTCGGCCTTGCTGGTGTCGGGCGGTAGTCGCAACTCTGCGGCGTAACCCAGGGCCTGGTTGACGGTCAGCTGGCGGTGTACGACGTCGTCCTGCGGCACCATCCCGACCCGACTGCGCAAGGACGCGTACTCGGCGTGGATGTCGTGGCCCTCGAAGGTCACATTGCCGGTGCTGGGGCTGGTGTATCCGGCGATCAGCCGCGACA
>JAVROG010000274.1:0-7061 GCA_032162865.1 Mycobacterium sp.
GCCTGTTGCTCGAGGGCTATGACAAGGTGCCCGATTGCACATATACGGATTTCGGGGCGAGCGCGATAACGGACCAGACGTCTGGCCGGATCCTCATGGCCGTCGTGTTGGCCGGAGCGTAGATGTCGTCAGCGCGAAAGGGGTTGCCGTGATACGTACTTCGCCGAGAGCGGTCTGCTCGCCGAGTGTTCGCATCGCCGTCTCGTTGGTCACAGGTCTCGCTGCGGTGGTAGCGGCGCCGACCGCACACGCCGAAGACGGCGTGACGTACGAGATCTTCTCCGACAACGTCGGCATGTTGGCCGGCGTCGAATACCGCGACACCGCAGGCAAGCATCTGCTGCAGGACGTCCCACTGCCATGGTCACTGACCGTTCCCGTCGCCGACCCCGCCAGCCCCACGGACTCCGGCGCCGAGCTGCGCGCCGACTAGCGTCCCGACTTCAGGACGGCGTGGACCGTCGGCGCGGTCCCGCGGGGACAGTTTGTGACAGTGCGCATTTCGATGGACGGCAAGGTCTTATGCGAGAACAGGCTCGACGTCGGAAACGCGACGTGCTACGGCAGCGTGCCGCACGGCCAGAGCGACTCGACCTACGACTGGAGTCCACAAAATCGCGAACAACCAGGGTTCTTGCCATGAACGGCGATTGGGGCCTGCCGCGAGGACTCGCACGGTGGTTGGCGGCAATGGTGTTCGTGATCGGGCTGGGGATGGGCACCGCGCCCGCCGGCCAGGCCCAGCCGCCAGGCGCTCCCCCTAACCCATATCCGGACGAGAACCTCATCTGGAGGTCGTACCAGCGGCACGATCCTGCTGAATACTTCACCGCTAGTGCCAGCGGTGTTTGGTTCACGTCACCCAGCGGACTCAACTGCGGCATCTGGGACCGGGGAGACTTCGGCTGTATCGGCGACATTCACAGCCCCGGTGGTGACCACATCGGGTGGGTCAAGGGGAACATCGTGGTCCGCCACGACGGATTGTTGAACCTCCAGTTCCCGCCTGGTCGGGCGGAACAGCCGATGCTGCCCCGCAGCTACGTGGAATACAACGGAACCACGTGTGCGGTCATGTCGGATACCAGCACCTACTGCTCGCGGGGTCCGTACAAGTTCTTCATCACACCGACGCAGACGTGGCTCAGCCCGCCGTAATCGGTACGCAGGTGTCGGCGAAGTTGTAGAGCCGCCGCGTGTTCAGTTCGACGATGCGGTGGACCTCGTCATCCGGGATGTCACGGAACACGTCGGCGGCTCGCTTGCGGCTGTGCGGCCACGCCGAATCAGAATGCGGATAGTCGCATTCCCACGTGATGTTCTCGATGCCGATGCGGTACCGATTCTCCAGGCCGTGCACGTCGTCGATGAAGCAGCCGAAGATGTGCTTTCGGAACAGCTCGCTGGGCCGGACGTATTGGTTGACGTTCTGATAGAAGCGATGCTTCTCCCACACTTGGTCGCAGCGTTCGATCAGATAGGGCATCCAACCGATGCCGCCTTCGGCGAGCGAGAACTTGAGGTTCGGGTGGCGGTGGAACACCGGCGAGAAGACCAGGTCGGCGGCAGCGTCCATGGAGTTGGTGCCGAAGAGCGCGATCATCACCGCCATCGGTGCATCCGGTGCGGTGATCGGCGCACTGCTCGACGAGCCGAAATGGCATGCCAGGGGCATGTCCAGTTCTTCGACCGTCGAGAAGAATCCGTCCCAATGATCTGTGTGGAACGACGGCAAGCCAAGGGGGACAGGGTTTTCCGTGAAGCAGATGGCGCGGGCACCCTTGGCGTGGGTCCGCCGGGCCTCTTTCGCGGCGGCGTCCGGATCCCACATCGGGACCAGGACCGCCGGGATGAACCGGTCCGGCGCCGTTGGGCACCACTCGTCGAGCACGAAATCGTTGTACGCCGCAACGCACGCCGCCGCCAATTCCTTATCGGCAGCCCGAGTGAACACTCGACCTGCGACACCGGGGAACGACGGGAAGCACATGGCGCCCCATACCCCGTCGATGTCCATGTCCGTGATCCGCTCGACGGGGTCGTAGCAACCCGGCAGCATGTCATCGAACCTGACGGGTTCGAAGCCGTACTGCTCGGGTAGCTTACCGGCCACCGCGTTGAGGCCGATCGATGGGAATCGATTGCCTTCGTAGTGCCACACCTGGTTTGGCGGCTGACCGTCGGCTTGTGGCTCCTCGACGATGTGCGGGCCCATCTCCTGCCAACGGCGTGGCAGGCGGTCGGTCCACAGGTTGGGCTTTTCGATCAGATGGTCGTCGGTGGAGAGCAATTTCATCCACGGCTGTAGCGGCATTCAGATACCTCCCGTTGGTTGCGTTGGGGCAGTCGGCCGATTGCGAGTCCCCAGGTGTGCGATGCGCGCGCGCATCGCCGAAATCCGTTGCTCTGCAGGCGAAATCGTGTCCTCGCCGGCGTCGTCTGCGCGTAATGTGGCGATTTCGCCGAGCGCGTCCTCGAGTTCCGATTTCAATCGGTTGAGCGCGTCGTCGAGGGTGAGCAGGTCCGCATCCGTCCAGTCGGAGGCACGTATCTGATGGTCGCCTCCCTCGGGAGTGAACGCCACCGGGAGGGTCAGCGGGGAGCGGAAGCCGATGCCGCGGATCTCGGGTGCCTGCTCAGTCGTGTCGAGTTCGATGTCGGGTATCCGCCGCAGCAACTTTTCTACGACGACGCGGGTCTCCATGCGCGCCAAGTGCATTCCTAGGCACGTGTGGGGGCCATGGGCGAATGCCACATGTGCGTGCTGGGGACGGCGGATGTCGAAGAGATCTGGCCGGTCCCAGCGGCTGGGGTCCCGGTTGGCGGCGCTGATGTTGCAGGCGACGATGGAACGCGGTGGAATGCGCACTCCGGCAAGTTCGCTGTCGGCGACAGCCACTCGGTTGAGTGAGGTCAACGGTGGCTCCCAGCGCAAGCCCTCTTCGATCGCCGCGTCGATCAGCTCCTGGTTGTTCCTTAGGTCCGCCCATTGATCTGGCTGTGTCATAAGGGCGAACAGGAGGTTGCTGGTGGACCGCGACGTCGTCTCGGCTCCTGCGGGCAGCAGGATCCGGACGAAGTTGATGATCTCCTGATCGCTAAGGTGCTGGCCGTCCACCTCGGCCGCGATGAGCTGACTGATCATGTCCTCGCCCGGGTTGCGGCGGCGTTCGGTGATCTGTGACGCGATGTAGTCAGCCAACAGCTTTGACGCCGCGAGGGCTTTCACAGGATCGTGAAATATCAGGATGGTGTCGACCGCCCAAGCAGTAAACTGTGCAACGTCGCGACGCGGTAGTCCGAGAAGCTCAGCAATGACATAGACAGGGAACAGCAAGGTGAGGTCACTGACCAGGTCGGCACGACCCAGTCCGGCAAACCGGTCGATCAGTCCGTCGACGATTGGCTCTACCACCTTCTCGCGGAGCGGTTCGAGCGCCTTGCGCCGGAACGCATACGCGATCAGGTCGCGGTAGTGGCGGTGTTGTTCGCCGTCCATCCCAAGTAGCGTTTCGCCCCAAACCTGGCCAATGGTCTCATTGTGAATCGACGATGAGTACACGTCCGCGTCGCCGAAACCGTTACGCACTTCAGCGAATCCGAGCAGGCTGAACTGATTTCGATCCGAGAACACCTGCATGGTCCGGTAGTCGGCAAAGCCCGCGATCTCGGACTGACTGCCGGGTTGTACCGGACACCGGTCTCGCGCGGCGCCGATGGGGCCGTGCAGGTCTCGGACTCGAGTGCGCGGCGAGTTATTGGTGAAGTCGATGATGTGATCGCGGAAGGACTTGTCGTCGGCCGAGCGGATCCAGGAGCGTAGCTCGTCGGAGCTCACGACGAGCCCGTCGTTTCCACGATGCGCCGGGACAGCACCCAGTTGTCCTGCTGCGGCGCCGGGCCGATTGCGGCCGCTGTGATGTAGGGCAGGTCGAGCACACTTCGGATTCCCGCGGGCGCGGCGCACACCGCGGGAATGGCGTTGACGAGGTACATCGCCGTGCCCCACAACGCGGGACGCGTTTGGACACCCAGCGGATCAGCCAGATCGAGATGCAATCGGTAATTGGGCTGACCCTCGACACCGACGCCGTAGCCCTGCTCGTACTGCCACTGGGGGGCCAGGTCACGGCGCAGGCGGTTGACGTGTTCGACGCGAATGCGTTCGGCTCCGTCGATATAGCCCGAGAGCCCGAAGCGGACGGCGGCGATCGAACCTTCCGCAATGTGCATGGCGGGGACATCGAAATCTTCGGGCGCCGAGGATGTTTCGAAGAACTCCTCGATATGGTCAAGTGTTGCCCCGAGGGCCTGGGCTATCAAGCGCACCGATGGACCCCAGACGTGCGTGATGCCGCCTGGCGTGTCGAAGCGTGCGCCGTCCTTTGTAGGCTTTCCGAAGTTGAACCAATCCAGTTGGTGGCGGGGCAGGGGGTCGTAGTCGCGCACTTCGTAGACGGTCATCAGCGATATCGACTCACAGATTCCCGACAGCACGACGGCCATGGTGTGTGAGGCGAATCCGGCGTCGATCCCGCCGTAGAAGAGGCTCGAATTACCTTGTCGGCAGGCACTTTCGACGTCGTCACGCAGCGGATGATGCCACGACGGTGGGTGCACCAATCCCGCGTCGCCCAGCGTGACAACGTTGACACCGGCCGCCAGCGGCTCGATGACCGGTTCCAGCACCCGCGATGGCCCGACGTGGACGATGCAGTCGGGCCGCAGGTCCAGAAGCTCCGCGGTGCTCTTGGTGGCGCGGATGCCGGTGTTGGGCCAGCCGATCAGGTCACCGGCGTCGCGGCCGACTTTCGCGTCATTCCACACACGCACACCGACCAATTCAACATCGGGACGGCTGATAATGCCGCGCAGCGCATAGTGACCGACATCGCCGGTGCCCATGACTGCAACACGAAGAGGCCGTGTCGTCGTGGTCGTCATCGAGGTAAACCCTTCTCTTCGAATCGATCTCGCTCCGTCCACCTGCGGCTGACGAGTTCGGCAAGATCCACTCGGTCGCCGAAGCAGAGTTCCTCGAATGTCAGGGCGAAGGCGTCATCGGCGGTATTGAGGCGGCCTTCGGAGACGATCCGGCGGCCCCGTTCGGCGACGAGCAGCCGGACGATGTCGAGGACGTCTGCCCATACGGTGCCTGCCGCCTCGCCATGTTCCGCCAATCGGGCCGCGAGTCGGCCCCGGATGCCGTCTGCCGTGTGGGCTCGCAGATTCGCCGGTGGGCAGACGGGCCTGCCGTTGTCGAATGCCGAACTGAGTTCGCCGCATGTGAGAAGCAGGTCATCGAACTTGGCGTGGCGGCTCTTCGCGATGTTCAGAATCGCGGCCGCAGTGACCGACCAGATTGCACACGCCTGGATGGCCAGGTCGCGAGCGAGTGAAAGCCGCGACAACAGGCGCTCGTCGCTCATCGTGGCGAAGTCATGGATTTCGTGCCGGATGCGGGCCGCCTCCGCGCGCAGACCGTCTGATTCGCGGCGAACGGCCAAGGCGGCCAGGCACAGTTGCACGGCCCCACGAGCGCTCCTGCGTCCAGACATACGCCGCAGAGCCGAGCCATCCGGTTCGGGCAGGTGCAGGAGATCCGATATCAGGGCGGCCGCACCACGAGCCGACGAGAGCGCAAGGTCGAGGGTCAGTGCGCGAAGAGGGCCTGCCGGCTTTCCGTGCGCAGTCGTGGCGCGATAACGCCGATCGCTGTCGTCGACGATCGAATCGAACTCGCCGCGCTGCCCATCAGGTAGCGCCGACCAGGGAATCCGCCAAGGAGCGTCTATCTTGCGTGCGCCGATATAGACGGACTTGGCGAACACGCGCCCGACGTCTTCGGCGGCTTCGCGTCCGGCCCATCCGCAGACGAAGCCCCAGCCCTCGGTCATTCGGGTGGTATCCACCACTGGTGGCCAGATCAATCCGTCGAGGGTCGCAGGCTCGATGTTCAGGAGGTCATGCTCCCAGCTGAATCGTAACGCGCGGTCCATCGCCGACCGCGGCAGCGTGACCACGTTGCGGTGAAGTTCCTCGGCGAACTGCCGAGAACTCAGCACCCCAGGTGCGGCGAGATTGACGGTGCCGGTTCGCTCGGAGAAACACGCCTCGGCGTGGAATCGAGCCACATCCTCGGGGTGAACGAACTGCCACCGCGTGTCGATGCCGCGAACGGCGGCGAGCATCGGCATGCCGAAAAGCCTGCCCGCATAGCTCACGGTGTTGCGTCCCAGCGCGATCGCGGGGCGTGTGATCGTCGCGGTCACACCGGATTCGGCGATGATCGACTCGACCTCGGCCTTCTGCGCTGCGTAGTAAATGCGGGGATCGGGTCGCAGCGGATCGTCTTCGGTGAGGAACGGGGGGTTGTCGGCGTGCGACCCGTAGGCCATGACCGACGAAGAGAAGACCAGTCGCTGGCAGCCCGTGCGCTTCATGGCTTCCAGCACGTTCTGGGTGCCGCCGACGTTCACGGCTCGGTTCTCTTCTTCTGTCGGCAATGGCTCGAGTGCCCAAGCGAAATGGACGACGACGTCGGCCCCTTGCATGGCTTCTCTGACCGCGTCGATATCGCGGATGTCGCCCGCGACCGGTGTCAGCCTCGGGTCGTCGGGTGGCCGACGCGCGAATGCAACGACCTCGGCGCCCCGCGCCAGCAAGCGGCGTACGACGCCCCTGCCGAAGTCGCCGCTGGCTCCGGTGACCAAGATCCTCACGACTCCGACACTACAAGATTTAGCTAGTAATCACTAGCTCCATTGAAGAATTCGCTATCCTGCTGCGAATGACGACGACGCGTCGCAGCACCGCCGAAGTCCGTGCGGATCTGATCGTGGCCGCCGGTCACCTGTTCGCGACGGGCGGCTACGCGGGCACGTCGACCAAGGAGATCGCGCAGCGTGCGGGTGTGTACGAGACGTCGATCTATACCCACTTCGGTTCGAAGGCAGGGGTGTTCTCAGCCGCCGTTGTCGAGCCGTTTACGGAGTTCATCGAATCCTTCGGACGCGCTCTCGCCGACCATCGCGGGGCCAGCGACGCGGCCCTCGTCCGCG
>JAVROG010000275.1:0-4301 GCA_032162865.1 Mycobacterium sp.
GACCGGCCATGCGAGTGTTCGGAAGTCGGCAATCCGAAGTCCGTTGCGTCGCGCGCGCACCAGCGGCGCCGCGAGTGCGCTCGGTGCGAAGCCATGAGCCAGCGGAGGGCCGCTGCGCTGGGCGCGGTCGCCTCCACCAGTGCGTTTGCGAAGTTGCAGTACCGCCGCGGGCAGTCCGGAGAGTAGGCGGCGGCTTTTCCGCGCCTGCATGGCGCAACGCTGGCCCGGCGCATCGCGGCCCGTCCGAGCACTGGCCGCCGCGGCGGCTTGACGCCCCGCTCAAAGAAACCTCAAATGTGTTCTGGCGTTGCGGTCGCGAAGACCAAAATCTCAACGTGCCGGGACGTACCGCCTCTGTTAGCTTTTCGCGCATGCACATGGCAGCGGGCATTTCGGAGTGCCGCAATGTCGTGCGCTGTTGTTGCTGACTCCCAAACCCCGTGCGCGGTGTGGTGTCGAGTCTGCGATCTCTCGTCGTTCCGGACATCTTTCGAGTCACCTCGCAATAAACGAGAGCCGAATATCTTTGTCCCGCATCGGAAGGCCAACATGATTCGCAGCGCAGCCCGCTGGCGACAAGTGGTCGGCCTGACGCTGATTGCCGGCGTCGTCGCGGCGTGCCATGGCGGCGCCAGTGACGCCATAGACGGCGGCGTGCTGCCCGAGGCGAACACCAGCATCACTCTGGTCGCCTACTCCGTCCCAGAACCCGGCTGGAGCAGGGTGATTCCGGCCTTCAATGCTTCCGAGGATGGCCGCGGAGTGCAGGTGATCACGTCCTATGGCGCCTCCGGCGATCAATCCCGTGGTGTGGTGGCGGGCAAGCCGGCCGACATCGTGAACTTCTCGGTTCAACCCGACATCTTCCGACTGGTCAAGGCCGGCAAGGTCTCCGCGGACTGGGATACCGAAGCCAGTAAGGGCATCCCGTTCGGATCGGTGGTGACCCTGGTGGTGCGTAAGGGCAATCCGAAGAACATCAGGGATTGGGACGACCTGTTGCGGCCGGGGGTGGAAGTAATCACGCCCAGTCCGCTGAGTTCGGGCTCGGCGAAGTGGAACCTGCTGGCTCCGTTCTCCGTCAAGAGCGGTGGCGGCCGCAACAGCCAGGCCGGCGTCGACTTCATCGAGCGATTGGTGCGCGATCACGTCAAACTGCGTCCCAGTTCGGGGCGAATAGCCACGGACGTCTTTATCGAGGGCAGCGGTGACGTGTTGATCAGCTACGAGAACGAGGCCATCGCCACCGAACGGCAAGGCGAACCGGTCGAACACATCAACCCGCCGCAAACCTTCAAGATCGAAAATCCGGTCGCGGTGGTGACAACCAGCCCACACGTCGACGCCGCCATCGCGTTCAGGAACTTCCAGTACACGCCGGTGGCGCAGCGGATCTGGGCGGAGTCCGGCTTCCGTCCGGTAGACCCGGCCGTCGCCGCCGACTTCCGTGGTCAATTCCCGACGCCGGTGAAGCTGTGGACCATCGCCGACCTCGGTGGCTGGAGCCAGGTCGACCCTCAGCTTTTCGACCGGCACACCGGCACGATCAGCAAGATCTATCTGAAGGCCACCGGATGACGGCCGCATTAAACCCGGATCCTGTTGCGCTGCAACTCGCCCGGCCCCGCGACGACGATCCACCGCCATCCGCGGTGGCCCCATCAAAGTCGTCGGGTGGTATTCCACTGCAGGTCGGCGTGGTGACGTTGTGGCTGTCCATAATCGTGCTGCTGCCGCTGGCCGCGATCGCGTGGCAGTCGGTCGGCGGCGGTTGGGAGCATTTCTGGCTGGCGGTCACCTCGCATGCCGCGCTGGAGTCGTTCAAGGTGACGCTGATCATTTCTGTCGTGGTCACCGTGCTGGACGTGGTTTTCGGTGTGCTGGTCGCCTGGATGCTGGTGCGCGACGACTTCGTGGGCAAGGGCCTGCTGGACGCACTCATCGACCTGCCCTTCGCCCTGCCGACCATCGTCACCAGCCTGGTGATGCTGGCTCTCTACGGACCGAGCAGCCCGGTCGGCCTGCACCTGCAGCACACCCCGCCGGGCGTTGCGATGGCGTTGGCCTTCGTCACGCTGCCGTTAGTGGTGCGTGCGGTTCAACCGGTGCTGCGCGAAATCGATCGGGACGTCGAAGAGGCCGCGGCCTCGCTGGGTGCCAACGGACGGAAGGTCTTCACTTCGATCGTGCTGCCGTCGTTGTTGCCGGCGGTGTTGTCCGGGGCGGGGCTGGCGTTCTCGCGGTGCATCGGAGAATTCGGGTCGGTGGTGACAATCGGGGGCGCCGTTCCGGGCAAGACCGAGGTGTCGTCGCAGTGGGTTCGCGCCTTGATCGAGAACGACGACCGGCCCGCCGCCGCCGCGATATCGATTGTGCTGTTGTCCGTTTCGTTCGCCGTGCTCCTGCTGCTGCGGCTCATCGGCGGGCGCGCGGCCAAACGCGAGGAGAAGGCCGGGTGACGTCGGTGAAATCGGTGCCCTGGTCTCGGTACCTCATTCGCTATCTGGCGTCGGGCTACATCGTGGTGATGCTGATCGTTCCGGTGTGGCTGATCCTGTATCGGACGTTCCGGCCCGGCTTTCATCAGTTTTTTGCCTGGATCACCACGCCCGCCGCGATCTCGGCCCTGCACCTCTCGCTGCTGGTGCTGGTGATTGTGGTGCCCCTCAACGTACTCTTCGGCGTGCCGGCGGCAATGCTGATCGCCCGCAACCGATTTCGTGGCAGAGCTGTGCTTCAGTCGATCATCGACCTGCCGTTCGCGGTATCGCCCATCATCGTGGGCGTGGCATTGATCTCGGCGTGGGGCTCGGCCGGTGTGCTGGGGTTCATCGAGCGAGATACCGGGGTCAAGATCATCTTCGGTGTTCCCGGCATCGTGCTGGCCAGCATCTTCGTGACCCTGCCGTTCATCGTGCGCGAGGTCCAGCTGGTACTCAGCGAGGTCGGCACCGACCAGGAGCAGGCCGCGGCAACGCTGGGTTCGAGCTCGTGGCAGACCTTTTGGCGGATCACGCTGCCGTCGATCCGCTGGGGCTTGACCTACGGCGTCGTGCTGACCGTCGCGCGTACTCTCGGCGAATTCGGTGGCGTCATCATGGTGTCCTCCAATCTGCCGGGGAGCACCCAGACGCTCACGCTGCTGGTCAACGACCGCTACAACCGCGGGCACGTGTACGGCGCCTACGCCCTCTCGACCCTGATGATGGCTGTCGCCATCGCCTTCCTGGTCGTCAAGGTGGTCCTGCTCGTTCGCCGGTCGCGAGCCAAAGCACAAGCCTGACAACGGATCAGCGCGCGCCGAACTGCATGTCGAGACTGCGCAGGTGGGTCTGCAGCCCGGCGTCCTGCACCGGGATCAGGTGCGCAGGCGCGTCGGACTCGTTGTAGTGGGCGTGCCACATTCCCGGTGGCGTGGTGAAGGCGCCGCCGGCCTGCCAGTCCACCCGGATCGGGTCGGCGATCTCGCCGCGATCATCGAGCCGGCTACCCAGCAGCGTGTAACAGCCGGGCTGGGCGTCAAGGATCAGGTCCAAAGCCACGGACTGGTGGCGGTGCGGGCGCTGCTCCTGGCCGGGCGGCAGCACTCCGAACATCGCCCACAGCACATGTGTCAGTGTCAGCGTCTGCTCCTGTGCGGCGTTGGCCAACAAGACGCTGACCCGGTTTTTGCTGTTGGCACCCGGGCGTGATGCGATGTGCTCGAGTTCGGCGACCGCGTCCGCGCGGCGAAATTTGGTTGGACGGAACCTGGGCTCGGTGGCCTGGACGCCGAGGTAACGCAGCAATGGCTCGTCGTGCACCCAGTACATCGCCGTTTCGGAATCGGCGTAGAACACCGTCCGCGCACCAGCGGGCAAAGTAAGGAAGTCGCCCTTCTCCCACCGGACCAGCCGACCGCCGACTGCCGCCATGCCGCGTCCGTACATGACGTAGTACAGCTGCGAGGTGGCATTCGGGTTGGTGTCGACCTGCTCGCCCGTCCGGATCCGGACGAAGTTAGCCAGCAGCGCGGGGCTGGTGGCGTCACCCGTCGTGATGCCGAGGTCTTTGGACAAGTCCAGGGGGATCACGCCGGTCGGCTGGTCGCGATAAAGATCCGCGTTGAACTGGGCAATCGGCATCCGGGGTGCGTGGCCCGAGCTAATGGGATCGGCGGCCTTGGTGTATTCGAAGTAGCGGGTGTCCTGCGCCCAGTCCTCGAACCTGCCCTCGAACCCGGACTCGGCGACGTTTGCCATCGGCGCCGGAATGGTCGGATCCAGGGTGATTGTCGCTGTTGTCATGGTCCCATCTCCTTC
>JAVROG010000276.1:0-4744 GCA_032162865.1 Mycobacterium sp.
TTGCTCGGCCGCATCAACGCCGAACTGGCCGTCTACACCGGATTGGTCGAGATTGCCCGGACCAACAATCGGGAGGGTAACCCGGTGGGTTCGTCATACCTGTCGGAGGCCTCCGGGCTGATGCAGAACAGGATCCTGCCCGAGGCGCAACGCCTCTATCAGGCGACGTCGGCACGGGTGGACAGCGAGACCACCGCATCTACCCAGATCCCGGCGCCGGTGATCCTGGCTATCACGACCACCGTGGTGTTCGGTGCCTTCGCTCACCGCTGGCTGGCCCGACACACCAGGCGTCGAATCAACCCCGGCCTGGTTGTCGGCGCGCTCGGTATCCTCATCATGGTGGTGTGGGTCGGGACAGCGCTGACAATTTCAACTACGGCCAGCCGTAGTGCAAAGGACACTGCCGCTGAGTCGCTGAAGACCGTCACCAATCTGGCGATCACCGCTCAGCAGGCGCGCGCGGACGAGACGCTGTCCCTGATCCGCCGCGGTGACGAAGAGGTCCGCAAGCAGTCCTTTTATCAGCGCATCGAGGCCATGCACCACCAACTCGACGAGTACATGTCCCGCCAGGATGCTGTCGACAAGCCCGACCTGCAGGGCGCCGGCCAACTACTGGTGCGCTGGCAGCAGGCCAACGACCGGATCAACGCCTACATCTCGATCGGCAACTATCGGGCCGCCACCCAGATCGCGATCGGCAACAAAACCGACGACTCCACTCCGGCTTTCGACAAGCTGGACGAGGCACTCACCAAGGCCATCGCACAAAGCAGAAACCATCTGCGCAACGACGTCCTCAACGCGAAACGCGGGCTGGCCGGGGCTCAGGTCGGTGCCGTGGTACTCAGCCTCGGTGCCGCCGTCGCGGTCGCCCTTGGCCTGTGGCCGCGGCTGAAAGAGTATCGGTGATGCGGCGCCTGCCCCGACTCCGACAGGCGGCCGGGCTGGTTGCCGTGGCGGTCCTGTTGGCCGGTTGTGGCCACTCGGAACCGCTGAAAATCGAGGTGGCGCCCACCCTGCCGCTGCCGACTCCGGTGGGCATGGAAGAGAAGCCGATGGAGCCTCCGCTGCCCGCGGACAACTCCAGCCAGGACTGCAACCCCACCGCCAGCCTGCGTCCCTTCCCCACCAAGGCCGCGGCGGACGCGGCGGTGGACAACATCCGAACCCGGGGCCGGTTGATCGTCGGGCTCGACATCGGCAGCAACCTGTTCAGCTTCCGCGACCCGATTACCGGAGAAATCACCGGCTTCGACGTGGACATCGCCGGCGAGGTGGCGCGCGACATCTTCGGCGCACCGAACCACGTCGAGTACCGGATCCTGTCGGCCGACGAACGCATCACCGCGTTGCAGAGATCGCAGGTCGACGTCGTCGTCAAAACCATGACCATCACCTGCGAGCGACGCAAGCTGGTGAACTTCTCCACCGTCTACCTCGACGCCAATCAGCGCATCCTGACACCGCGTGACTCGTTGATCAGGAACGCGTCGGATCTGTCCGGCAAGCGGGTCTGCGTAGCCCGGGGCACCACCTCGCTGCGGCGCATCCGCGAGATCGCACCGCCGGCAGCCATCGTGTCGGTGGTCAACTGGGCCGACTGCCTGGTGGCAATGCAGCAGCGCCAGATCGACGCCGTGAGCACCGACGACTCGATCCTGGCCGGGCTGGTGGAGGAAGACCCTTACCTGCACATCGTCGGTCCGAACATGGCCACTCAGCCCTACGGCGTCGGGATTAACCTCGACAACACCGGGCTGGTCCGGTTCGTCAACGGAACCCTCGAACGCATCCGTACCGACGGCACCTGGAACACGTTGTACCGCAAGTGGTTGACGGTCCTCGGTCCCGCGCCACTGCCGCCCCAGGCTAGGTATGTGGACTGATGGGCAAGCCTTCAAGAGCGGACCAGCAAGAAGACCGCGAAGACGCCCGGGCCGGCGAACTCGACCGGGTCGATCCAGAAGAAGCCCCTGGCTCCCAGACGGCTCCCCAGCCGGAAGAAGCGCAGACGGGTGCCACCGCGATAACGGGAAACCGGCCGCAGGCCACCCAGGCGCTGTTCCGGCCTGACTTCGATGATGATGACGACGACTTCCACATCACGCTGGGCAATTTGGATACCCAGCCACAGGACCGGATGGCGGGAGCGACGCGAGCGCTTCCGGCCATCAGGCAGCTCGGCGGCGGGCTGGTAGAGATCCCTCGGATCCCTGACATCGATCCGCTGCGGGCCCTGATGACCAATCCGGTCGTCCCGGAATCCAAGCGGTTCTGTTGGAACTGCGGACGCCCGGTCGGCCGGTCGGGCTCGGAGGGCAAGGGTGCGTCGGAAGGCTGGTGCCCGTATTGCGGGAGTCCGTATTCGTTTGTCCCGCAGTTGAGCCCGAGTGACATCATCGCCGGTCAGTACGAGGTCAAGGGCTGCATCGCCCACGGCGGGCTGGGTTGGGTCTACCTCGCCGTGGACCACAACGTCAACGACCGCCCCGTGGTGCTCAAAGGCCTGGTGCATTCCGGCGACGCCGAGGCGCAGGCGATCGCGATGGCCGAACGGCAGTTCCTGGCCGAGGTTGTGCACCCCTCGATCGTGCAGATCTTCAACTTCGTCGAGCACAACGACAAGCACGGCGATCCGGTCGGCTACATCGTCATGGAATACATCGGCGGGCAATCGCTCAAGCGGGGCAAGGGCGAGAAGCTGCCGGTCGCCGAGGCGATCGCGTACCTCCTGGAAATCCTGCCCGCGCTGAGCTACCTGCATTCCATCGGCCTGGTCTACAACGATCTGAAGCCGGAGAACATCATGCTCACCGAGGAGCAGCTCAAGCTCATCGACCTGGGCGCGGTGTCGCGGATCAACTCGTTCGGCTACCTCTACGGCACTCCTGGCTATCAGGCACCGGAAATCGTGCGCACCGGCCCCACCATTGCCACCGACATCTACACCGTGGGACGCACGTTGGCGGCGCTCACCTTGAACCTGCACACCCGCAATGGCCGTTACGTCGACGGGCTGCCCGAGGACGACCCGGTGTTGGCCGAGTACGACTCGTTCGGCCGGTTGCTTCGCCGCGCGATCGACCCCGATCCTCGGCGCCGGTTCACCAGCGCCGAGGAGATGTCCGCACAGTTGATGGGCGTCTTGCGGGAAGTGGTCGCCCAGGACACCGGCGCGTCCAAGCCCGGGCTGTCCACGATCTTCAGCCCAAGCCGTTCGACCTTCGGAGTCGATCTGCTGGTCGCCCACACCGACGTTTACCTGGACGGCCAGGTGCATTCGGAGAAGCTGACGGCCAAGGAGATCGTGACGGCACTGTCGGTGCCTCTGGTCGATCCGGCCGACGTAGCCGCTCCGGTGCTGCAGGCGACGGTACTCTCCCAGCCGGTGCAGACCCTGGATTCGTTGCGCGCGGCCCGGCACGGCTCGTTGGACGCCGAGGGATTGGATCTGTCGGAGTCAGTCGAGCTGCCGCTGATGGAGGTCCGGGCGCTGCTGGACCTGGGAGACGTCAGTAAGGCCACCCGCAAGCTCGACGACCTCGCCGAGCGGGTGGGGTGGCAGTGGCGATTGGTTTGGTACCGCGCGGTCGCGGAGTTGCTCACCGGCGATTACGACTCGGCCATCGAACATTTCACCGAGGTGCTGGACACATTTCCCGGCGAACTGGCGCCCAAACTGGCGCTCGCCGCCACGGCCGAATTGGCCGGTAAGTCCGACGAGCAGAAGTACTACCAGACGGTGTGGGGCACCAATGACGGCGTGATCTCCGCGGCTTTCGGATTGGCCAGATCCCGTTCGGCTAACGGTGATCGGAGCGGGGCGGTGCGAACGCTGGACGAAGTACCGCCCACCTCAAGGCATTTCACCACCGCGCGACTGACCAGCGCGGTCACGCTGTTGTCCGGCCGGACACAGGGCGAAATCACCGAGGAGCAGATCCGCGACGCCGCGCGTCGGGTGGAGGCGTTACCGCCGACCGAACCGCGGGTGCTGCAGATCCGCGCCCTGGTGCTCGGCGGCGCGATGGACTGGCTACAGGACAACCGGGCTAATCATCAAGCCAGCACCAACCACATTCTGGGTTTTCCGTTCACCGACCATGGCCTGCGACTCGGCGTCGAGGCGTCGCTGCGCAACCTGGCGCGCGTCGCGCCGACCCAGCGGCACCGCTACACACTGGTCGACATGGCCAACCAGGTGCGGCCCACCAGCACTTTCTGACTCTTCGGCGTTCTCGCGGCGTTTTTCCCCGTCTTGCCCCGTTGAGTGCGCGTCCAGGGCTTCCAGTGCGCGTCCAGGGCGAGAAAATCGCCAAGGACCCGCCGTAAGCGCGCTCTCAAAGCCGTGAACGCACACTCAATGCCCCGAAGGGCCGGCCTGTGGATAGCTGGAATCGCGATAAGCGATGGCCGTGCGATTGTGCACGGCATGGACTCGGGCGAACCGTTTATCGGCAGCGAGGCGCTTGCGTGTGGAGTGCTGAACCGGCATCAGTTGCGCACGCAGTACCGTGCGTTGTATCCAGACGTCTACCTTTCCGACAGGATTGAACCTTCCCTTGGGCAGCGCACGTCCGCAGCCTGGCTCTGGTCTCAGCGCAGGGCGGTCATCGCCGGAGCGGCCGCCGCGGCATTGCACGGAAGCAAGTGGATCCCCAACAACGTCCCAATTGAGCTGATACATCGCAACTCGCGGGCGCCACGGGGAGTGCTGACGCGGCGCGATCGGCTGATC